>DIHT01000038.1 GCA_002420305.1 Akkermansiaceae bacterium UBA5689
CCAACTCCGGAACCAACTCCGGAATCGGAGTAAGCGACTCTCTTTGGAGTTCTGGAATCTCGAGCGAATCTATTTCGGGGTCGCTCAACTTGGAACGTCTGGATAACAGGGTCGTCCCGTATTGATCCGACCTTTTCTCGCGGGCCACTTGTTCACATTTCCTCACAATTACGTGTTCATCAAAATTTGACATACCTTGAAGGTTCTGAGGTATTGAACTACCGTGTTTGAGAAAATCATTAGCAAGAGCGCACCAGAGGGCACCCATGGGGTCCCTATCCCTCCACATCCTCAGCCGGAAGCTTCCACAGGCAGCACAACAGGCCCTTCGGCGCCCCCCGCTCCCGGTAAGAGAAATATTCTGGGCAGTGACGTAGAAATACAAGGGGAGGTCCGCTTCGAGGGAGACCTCGTTGTTGATGGCACCATAGAAGGCCGGATTGTTTCGGACGGCTCCCTCACCATCGGGGAGACCGCCCAAATCAAGGCTGAGATCACTTGCGGCTCGATCACAGTCCGGGGACGAGTGGAAGGAAATATCGTCGTTAATGACCGGGTGGAAATCTGTGCCCAAGCGGAGGTCAATGGGGATATTTCAGCAAATTCCCTCTCCATGGAAGCTGGTGCCGTTTTTGTCGGAAGCTCCACCATTGGAAAGGCGCGAAACACTCCAAAAATTGTGGAAACGCCCTCCAAGGCAGATGACTCATTGCTCGAAGTTCCCAAGCCTGGCGAGCAAGCGCCCGCAGCCTAGAGGATCATCAAGACCCGCTGCGCTCCAGCCTGATCGGCAGCTCTAGCGCTTACCGGGCCGTCCAGAGGCCCCGGGGAACAAGTCTAAAAATCGCCAACAGGAGCCTGTGGGAACCGCCTGCAAACTGGATGCGATTTCTTCTTTGCCCTCCACGCCCTCATCAGCGATTCTCTTGGAGTGGCCACCGCTCCTCCAGCACTCGACCTTCGGGAAGAGATTCTCCGTCTCAAGGCCGAGCGAAATGCGGTGATCCTTGCCCACAATTACCAGATCGGCGTGATTCAGGATATCGCCGATTTTGTGGGAGACTCTCTGGGTCTCGCCTATCACGCGCAGGAAACCGATGCCGACGTGATTGCCTTCTGTGGCGTTCACTTCATGGCAGAAACCGCAAAGATCCTGAATCCGACCAAGACCGTGATTCTCCCTGACAAAGACGCTGGATGCTCTCTGGAGCAGAGCTGTCCTGCCCCGGCTCTCCAAAGCTTCTTGGAAGAACATGCCCAGCGGAACTATTATGTGATTGCCTACATCAACTGCTCAGCTGGCGTGAAGGCACTTTCGGACGTAATCTGCACTTCCGGAAATGCAATTCGCATCGTCGAGCAGGCCCCGAAGGATCGCCCAATTCTCTTCGTGCCTGATGCAAACCTCGGCGCATGGGTCATGGACAATTCCAACCGAAAAATGGACCTCTGGAAAGGCGCCTGCTATGTCCACGTCGAATTCACTCGGAACTCTATCCAGAGAATCAAGGACGAGCACCCCGGGGCATTGGTTGTTGCCCATCCCGAGTGCACCTCAGCCGTTCGTATGCTGGCAGACGAGGTCTGCTCTACCGAGAAGATGATTACCTACTGCCGGGAAGCCCCAGCAAAAGACCTCATTGTGGTAACCGAGGGCGGGATGCTGCACCGCCTTAGAAAAGAGGTCCCCAACAAGAATCTGATCGCAGGACCCACCGAAAACTGCGCCTGTGCGGATTGCAGATACATGAAGATGAATACTCTGGAGAAACTTCATGCATGCCTCGAGAGTCTCGATCCACAGGTCGAGATCCCAGAGGAGACTAGAAAGCTCGCGGAGGCATCCGTCATTCGCATGCTTGAGCAGTCGAGGTAGGCCTTTTCCCACTTTCCCCAGTTTAGCCGTGCCGTTCGACCGAGGGCTACCGCCCTTTGACTCGACAGTTCACTACTTCAGGGTTAAGCTCCCCTCCTCCATCAAAGACCATGAAGCTCATTCAAAACGCAGCGATTCCTGCCGCCTTTCTTCTCTTCAGCGGAAGTCTTTTCGCTCAAGACACCCCCTCTCCAGCCAAGAGCACTGGGGCCGATAAATCTCCGCCTGCCCCCGCCGTTCCCGCAAAGGTTGCGGAGCCAGAAGTAACCATGGAGGCAGAAGAGATCCGAACAAAAACATCTTATGGCTTTGGGTATCGGAACGGTCGGACTTTCGTAAACCAGACCGGGCGTTACGGGCTCCAGCTAGATGACCTGGACCGGGAGCAATTCTTGAAAGGGCTTTTCGATGCGCTCGAGCTGAAGGAGTCCGAGATCGAACAGGAAAAAATCAATGAGGCCCTGAATCAGCTTAGCCTCGTGATCAAGGAGCGCGAAAAAAAGGTTGCCGCAGAAAACCTCACAGAAGGCACGGCATTCCTGGCTGAGAATAAAAAGCGAGAGGGAATCATCACCACCGAAAGTGGCCTTCAATATGAAATCCTGAAGAAGGGGGAAGGTGAGGTTGCACCCGCTCCTCCAAGTGGCCAGCGCCCAACTAAACAATATATGACCGTTTATACTGGAACATTGCTTGATGGAACCGAGTTCGATTCGTCGCAGGGAAAAGCAACTGCGATGTCTCTGAACGTCATTCCCGGATTCAAAGAGGCCCTGACTCAGATGCCGGTAGGATCCAAGTGGAAGCTCTTCATTCCGGCTGACCTCGCCTACAAGGAAAGTCGACGCAGTGCAAAGCTCGGCCCCAACAGCACGCTGATCTTCGAGCTTGAGCTCACGGAACTAAAGGATCTCCCCAAACCCCCTGCTCGCCCCCTGACACGTCCGACTCCTCAGGGAGGCCGCTCGGTCTCTCCTCCAACTCCCGGTCGCCCTGGCGCCAGAGCGGTGTCTCCTCCTGTGCGGGTTCCGGCGAAACCCGGAACCGGGAAGGCTCGTGCCGTATCTCCTCCCGTAAGAATCCCGATCCCTCCTGCCAAGCAACAGCCTAACCCGCCCACACCGGCACCCCCAAAACCCGGGGCAGGAGCACCAAAAACGAAATAAACTCGCTAGACCGACCCAAGGGGTCCGCGACCTCATGGGGAAGGCCCTTAAGCCCTACTGTATCCTCGAGGAAAGAATCCGAGAGATTCCAATGCGGCATCTTCATTCATCGCCCCGGTAAGTCCAAAATTATCGGGGGCACGATCCGTTGAAAAAATTATTATTCCTTCTCATTTGTTCCATCCCGGAAACACGAGGAGGTTTTGCCCGTGCTTGTAACCTCCTACGTGCTGGGGTTTCTTTACCGCTCACTATTCTGCTCTCCGGGTTCATCCTCTCGGGGTGTAGTGGACAGTCCCAACCATGTAAGAAGCCCTCCGGCAAGCAGGTCGCCCATTCAGCAGATCCCTATCTCGCCGCTGAGTCCTATTCGTCTTTCGACCATTCTCATTTCCCGTTTCGAAAATGGCTCCCACTGAATGGCTCTAAACCATCCATAATCGTAATTGGGCTTCACGGCATATCCGGCGCTTCGCAGGACTTCCAAAATCTTGGCACACATCTCCAGGAGTCCACGCAAGGAGTTGCGGTCTACGCTCCTGAGCTCCGTGGACAGGGCAATGACCCCGTGACCTCCCGGCGTGGAGACATTCAATCCCGGGAAGACTGGATCAATGATTTACGAACCTTCACTCGTCTCGTTCGACAGCAACATCCTCAGGCATATATCATCTGGCATGGCGAAAGCATGGGTGCTCTCATCGCGTTGCATGGCCTCGCAAGTTCCCCAGATATACGTTCCGGATGTAACGCTCTGGTGCTCTCATCGCCTATCGTGGGAATTCATCGGGAAGTCCCCAGCTGGAAAAGGAAGATCCTGCGCCTCGCCTCCGGACTCCTTCCGCGGATAAAAATCTCTCTTGAAACTCTCGGGGGGAAAGACGAGGTCCTCGTCACCAATGACTCCATTCATCAGGAGCAATCCGCTAGCAATCCGTATCACGTTCCGGCCTTCACATTGCGGCTACTCAACACCCTTGGGGGCATGATTGAGTCGTCACCCCAATGCGCAAAAACAATAAGCCTTCCTGTCCTGATACTACACGGTGGGCATGATATCTTCTCGCGACCCGACGCCGTCCAAGCATTCTCAGAGCAATTCTCACAGTCCAACAGTGTCAGGCGCAATTTTTATCCAGAGAGTTATCATCTCTTGTTATACGGTCATGAGCGAAACCGAATTCTCTCCGATATCAGCGAGTGGATCCTGTCCCTGAGCCTGCCCTGATGAGGACAAGATTACGATTGCATTAAGAAGATGAATATGGACAGCTTTCAAGAGGTCGGAAGATGAGTAACTCATTGATCATCACACTCAGCACAGCCGGGATGGCCTTACTCATCTGTTCCTGCGCGACTTCGCCGACTGACAAGGAAAAATGGGAATCTCCACTCGTTCAGACCGGAGAAAAACAAGAGAACCCACCTGTCCAGCCCTCCATTACTCTTCCGCAGGAAGATCCCTTTCGCTCTCCTGACGTTACCAGATCTCTCCCGGGATCATCACCTGCCTTTCGCGCTCCACGAAAACCCGTGGTGCCCCGGCCCCCCGTAGTTTCTCCAATCACGCAGCCTGCGCCTAGCTCCTCTCTACCGGATACGGAGGAGTGACCTGGTGGGAGATCGCGTCAGCGGCAGAAACGCTCGCTCGTAAAGCGAAGACCCTTCCCCGGTATCCTCTTCCCTGGAAAAACCGAAAACCTGCCAGATATGCCTGTGTAGTTTCCCAGATTCCACTGACTATATCTCGGAAAAGACCACCGGTGGAACCCTTGACCAAATTGAGACCCTCGGCGAATTACTCTCCTCTGAGATCTTGTAAGCGCGATCCGCTCTCGGATCACCCATGCAGGCTCCCAAGAGGGAGGCTCACCCGCAGGCTTCGATTCCTTCCAGACCTTGTTCACCCGCTTGACGATCTCCCCCGAAGCGTCATACCATACCTCATCACCAGTGCTTTCCGCGGTAGCGGCACAAAAAGCAATTCCAGGACACACGAGGATCACCGACCACAATCTCATCTTAAAGTGTATTGATGCGGAACCACCCTAGGGGCCCAATCTCTTTCTGACAACCCGAAGTGAGTGGGCAAATGGCTGAGAGCATAAAACCCCCAAGGAAATTCAGGCCGGAACCCTTCAGCTATCACGAAGTTGTGGAGCTGGAGATCGACTCCCTGTCCAACCTCGGCGCCGGTGTCGGAAGAATGCTGCTCTCGGGCCCGTCCAGCGAGGAAGGCGAACGAAACTGGGTGATATTCGTGCCGTTTAGTCTCCCAGGCGAGCGAGTAAGAGCTCGAATCTGGAAAAACGAATCTAGCTGTTCCCACGCAGACCTTGTGGAAGTTATTAGCCACAACTCCAGTCGCCAGCAGCCCCGTTGCTCCCTCTTCACCACCT
This sequence comes from Akkermansiaceae bacterium UBA5689, assembly GCA_002420305.1. GTDB lineage: Bacteria > Verrucomicrobiota > Verrucomicrobiia > Verrucomicrobiales > Akkermansiaceae > Roseibacillus_B. Next base: position 5,442 of record DIHT01000038.1, read on the forward strand.
GCGGAGGCTGTCAGTATCAACACCTGGATTATCAGGAACAACTCCGTTGGAAACAGCAGCAGGTAACCGAGCTCCTTGAGCGCATGGCGGGGATTAGTCACCCTGTCGAGAAGGCGATCCCTTCTCCGGAGCCATGGAACTATCGATCTAAAATCACTCCCCATTTTCAGAAGCCACGCCCGGATCGAGACCTCAATATAGGATTCCTGTCAACAGGATCACGCAACCGAATTATCGACGTTCCTCAATGTGATATTGCCATGAAGGCTCTCAATGAGGCTCTCCCGGAAGAGCGACTTCGAATTCAGCAAACTGCCGCACAGGGCAAGTTTCGAAAGGGTGCTACTTTGCTACTTCGAGCCACGTCAGCAAGTGTCCACACGAACCCCCGAGAAGTTGTCGAAGAACAAGTGGGCGACCTCAAGTTTCGCTTCCTCGCCGGAGATTTTTTTCAGAATAACCCCTTTATTCTTCCGGCTTTTGTTGACTATGTCGCCGGAGAAGCCGCCACCTCCAATCGCTTCCTCGTCGACGCTTACTGCGGCTCCGGACTTTTCGCTCTCTCCTTGGCGCGATACTTCGAATCCGTGGCCGGAGTGGAAGTCTCCGAATCCTCAGCGGACTGGGCTCGACAGAATGCCCGCCAGAATAATCTTGAAAACGTCACGATTCTGGCAGCTTCCGCAGAACACATCTTTGAACAGGTGACCTTTCCGGCAGACCGGACCTCCGTTATCGTTGACCCGCCCCGGAAAGGATGCGGTGAGGATTTCCTCCAACAGCTCTTTTCCTTCAAGCCTCAGAGAGTGGTCTACGTGTCCTGTAATCCAGCCACCCAGATACGAGACCTTCAGGCATTCAACGCTAACGGTTACTCGTTGTGCAAGGTCCAGCCATTTGACCTCTTCCCCCAGACCAAACACCTCGAATGTGTCGCAACCCTCGAGCGAACCCCTTCCTGATCAGCGCGCCTTGGCAACCTTGAGAGCGTAGCGCTTCATCTCCTCTTCGTTCTCCTCTATCTGCCTTGCGAGACACAACTGAGTGCGGGCTCGATCCAGGTTCTGCCCTTCCCGAGCTATGCGGAAATACTCGTCTCCATTCAGGTGATCCGTGAGAAAGCGCATCCCAAGCTCAAGCGAAATCAGACGTCCTGAAAAGGCCATTTGCAACACCTCCTCCTCCGTCAAAACCGGTCCCGCCGAGGCAAGGTAGCCCTCGACCAGAGACTCAAAAATTCTGACCCGCAGTTTGACCTTGGTGAGGTCGCGTTCATCTTCCGCAGCTGAGTTCGTTGCCGTCCTTACCAGGTCACCAAAGTCGTAAAGGCTGAGGCCAGGCATCACCGTATCGAGATCGATCACGCACACTGCCTCGTCGGTCTCCTGATCAAAGAGGACATTGTTGATCTTTGTGTCATTGTGAGTGATGCGAAGGGGCAACATCCCTCTGTCCACAAGTTCCAATAAACGGTCGACGATACCTTCGCTCCCCCGGACAAAGTCCAGCTCGCTCTGCACGCTCGCGACCCGGCCATGGCGATCCTCCTCAACTGCCCCCATTAGAGCATCAAAGCGCTTCCTCGTATGGTGGAAATCAGGAATCGTCTCGACTATCTCCTCGGGAGGCAAGTCACTGACCAAGTTCTGAAAAGCGCCAAAGGCCCGTCCAGCTTCATAGGCCTGCCGAGCGCTCTCCACAACGTCATAGGTCTGACAGCCTTCTAAATAGTTATAGCAGCGCCAGATACCTCCGCCTTCGCCGTTCCCATAAAATCGTCCGGTTTTATGTGGATACAAGTTGAGGGTCTGACCTCCGAGGTCTCTCTTCCTCCTGAGAACCTTCCAGTTGATGTGGGAGGTCACGCACTCCACATTGCGCATAACGGCTAGAGGATCCTTGAACACTTTCTCGTTAATACGCTGGAGGATATAGCGACGCCGCTCTCCGTTCCTCAATTCGTAGGTCACAAGGAAAGTTGAATTAATATGCCCACTGTTTACCTCTTCACCGGCAACATACTGCCCTTCGATGGCAAACTGGTCGGCAATACCTTCCACAAGAGCAGCTGTTTCAGACACGAGCGCCTGGGTATGAATATCGCTTGGCATGGAAGATTTGTCGGAGGATCAAGGACCTACATCATAGAGACGTCAACTCAACTCTTGAATCACTACGAAACAGCATTTTAATCACCTCTGATGGCCCTTACCCCGAATGCACCATTCCAACTGGAAGATCTGTCTGAGGATATGAACATTCTCAGCAAAGCACTGAGAGAGAGCCTCCAGGGCGTTCCGAATGCTCCTGCAGGCCGGAGTGAACGCCGTATTCTCAACCTCGCCTGCGGCCGGGCCGACGAGACCGGGGTCCTTGCCGATATTTTCGGAGGAGAGCACCGACTGGAAATTGTGGGAGCTGACATTCGGGATGCGGAGATTGAAGAAGCTCGTCTTCGCTGGAAAACTCCAACCCATAGCGATGTCCATACCCGCTTCCATGTAGAGGATGGAAAACGCTTCCTCGATGCCATGTCCTCGAACGAGAGGTTCGATCTTACCTTCATGCGACATCAGAACTTCTGGAACAATCCAAGGCTCTGGGCCCGCATGTTCGAGGGTGGCCTGCGACAGCTGGACGAGGATGGATTATTTGTGATTACCTCTTATTTTGACGTCGAACATGAATTGGCCTGCCGGAAACTTGCGGCACTTGGAGCGGTAAAAGTTGCCGATCACCGCAATCTGGACTCCGGAGCACTTGCTGACGCTCCAGGGAAATCCGTCGACCGGCACATTGCGGTATTCCGAAAGCCTTTATCCGGGACTTCAGTTCAGCCGTGAATCTTTCCGCCTGATCCCCTAATCAATCCGTTCTATCCCTCCGGATACGTCTGGAAGCGACGAAGCCGGCAAAGCAGCCAAACCTACACAGCTACTTCACCGGCCTCTGCCGATTCGGCGCTCATCAAAGCACTGCAGAGCTCTCAGTTTTGGCCAACGATTCGTCGCATGGCTTGATCGTTTTCCTGTTCTGAAATGTGCCCCGCCCCCCTGCCGACCTGCTTAAGAAGGGCGATCAGGTAGGCGTTCAAAAAATATTCCTTGAGTAGCAGCTCACGGCTCTCTCCCCGGGCAGTGTCATCTTGAATCTTCATAGCGGTCAAATTGTTGAGGTGTTATTTATTGAACGAGTCAGTGACGATTATTATTCAATCATCATGGACCCTACCATCCTCACTGAAGAGAGCGCCGGCGGGAAGCACTCTTGTGTCTCAAAAAGGTTACTCTACCTCCTTTGCGTTATTGGCGGCCTCGGCGAAGGCCCTTCACTAAAGAGAACGCAGCCAGCACGACCGTAATCTAGGAGGGTTCAATAACACCCACTACGATCTTCATCCCATCCTGCCTGAGAACGCGCACCTTGGATCCCTTTTTGATAAACGCCCCATCAGCGATTACATCCAGCTCCTCTCCTGTGAGCGCAACTTTCCCCGACGGCCGAAGGTCGGTAAGAGCCTCGCCCGTAAGTCCCATCCGGTCCTCCGAACGTGCCAAGGAAGCCTGAGTCGTGATAGATGCCCCACCCGCGACTTCCTGCTTACTGACGAAGACCCGGAAAAGGGGAGCACTCGGGAGGAACCTCATCAATAGGACCACAAGAAAGCTCCCTCCAAGAAGGCCTGTTCCCAGCGTAAACGCAGGCCCACGCAGTAGGTCCAACAGATTCCCGGAGAAATCCCCCACTTTCCAATCGTTCCAATCAATCTTATCCACCGTGCCGAGAAGAAGCGCACCGAGCAGGCAAAGAACCCCAGCTATGCCGGTCACCCCAGTGCCGGGAATGAGGAAGAGCTCTACCGCAATCAGGACGATTCCGAGCACGAACAATGCTACGAGCTCATAGTTGGCGAGATTTCCGGCCATGTAGTTGCCAAAGAAAAACGTGCCAAACGCCAGGAGGGAAATCGCTCCTCCGATTCCAAAGCCCGGCGCTTTCAGCTCGGCGTAGGCCGCTGCCATACCCACAAGAATGAGTAAAAAAGACCATTTCGAGACCCACCAGGCAACATTTTCAAACGCCGTCGCCTCAGCCCTTACGATCGCGGCGCTGTCGATGCCCTCAAACTCTGCAATTTCTTCGATACTGCTGGCAACTCCTTTGGCCAGAAGGGGCCTTCCTCCCCTCATGGAAGTGGCCTCACTTGCCGTGAGGGTGAGAAGCTCTCCCGCCCGGACAACCACTTCCCCAAAAACTCGATCCCGATCCTCAGGGATCATCATAGCCCGGATGAGGTCTGGATCATGGCCCCTCTTCTCGGCGACACTGCGGATCTGCGCCTCGAAGGAGCTATGGAGTTTTTTTCGCATCATCTCTCCAATTTCAGCACCCCCTCCACTAACCAATCCAGCGGCTCCAATCGTGCCCTCGGGGCTCATATAGATTCCGTTCGTGGCAACCGACATAAGCGCCCCGGCACTCAGAGCATTTTCATTCACAAATGCATAACTGGGAATCTTGAGACGGGTAATTTCTGACATAATTTCCTTTGTCTCAAAAGCATACCCACCCGGCGTATCCAGATCAAAGAGCACTGCCTTGGCCTTCTCATCTTCGGCGCGGCGCAACATCCGGCGCCAGAATTTGAAACTCTGTTTGTTCATGAGGTCATCCTTACCCACCGTTAGAACCACTAATTTGCCTTCAAAACTCTCCTCCAGAATCTTTCCCGGAATCTCTGGCCCTTCCTGTTGGCGTTCCGGCTCCCCCGTTTCATTGACCGAAGCCTCCTCTCCTTCTACAGCTACGCTCCTTATCACGGTCGGGCGAGCCTCCGCCTGTGCCCTTACAAGCTCTGCTCCGGACAACCCCACAGCTGAAAGTAGATCCGCGGGGGCCCCTACCACAGCGGCAGCAAGCAGAGGTTCCCCACCGACCTGAGATGCAGCCTCCTGCGCCGTCAAGGTCAGCACGGTTCCCGCCGGCACTAGCACCTCGCCAAAGCGCCGCTCCCGATCGCCCGGCTTGAATAAGGCTTGGATGAGCTCCTGCGAATGCCCCTGACTGCTGACGACCCGGCGAATAGAAGCAAGTAAGCGGCTGTGATGCTGCTCTAGGTCCCCAGCGCCTCCCTCCTCCCCGCTCGAAAAGAGCCCCGCACCTCCAATGATCGAATCGGGCATCATAAAAATAGAAGTCGCCGCCAGCGCGAGAAGTGCGCCCTCACCAAGGGCCTGCTTCTCGATCAAAGCATAGCTGGGCACCTTGAGACGGAGCAGTCTCTCCATCAACCGCTCCGTTTCCTGAAGATACCCCTCAGCCGCATTAATTCGAAGAATCACCGCTTTGGCCTTACAGGTCTCAACCTCGTCAAGCACTGTCCCCCAATGTTTAAATTTCCCGAGATCCTTGAGACTTTCATCCCCTATCTCGATCTCAACTACGCTCCCGGCATAGGCTCCCTTACTTGCAACGTTTGGGGAACTGGAGCCAGATGCCACAGAGCTGGCCTCTAAATTCTCACTTGTCCAAGCGACAGACACTGCGGCTGAGACCACAAAAGCGGCAAGAATGATAGTTTTCATGGGTTCAATATAGACCTGATTTCGGTGCCCTTGGCGAGAAAATCACATCTCTTCACAATTCCTTCGGTCTTGATGGTTTGGCAAGATTCCGCGCGACGCTACAATTCTACCACGATGCCACGCATCCCCGATGAAACCGTTCAACAAGTCCTCGGAGCGACGGACATTGTGGAGCTGATAGCATCATATGGCCTCGACCTGAAGCGAGCAGGCGGAGATTTCAAGACCCACTGCCCCTTTCACAACGAAAAGACTCCCTCCTTTAATGTGAGCCCAGGAAGACAGTCGTATCGCTGCTTCGGTTGTGGCGAGGGAGGAAACGCAGTGGGATTTGTGATGGCCTATGAAAACCTTCCATTCCCAGAAGCCCTACGAAAGCTGGCCGCTCGCTCCAATATCACGATTGAGGAGGGTGAGTATGATCCCCAGGAAGACCGGAGGCGTCGGCGCCTGAGCCGCCTGAAGCTCCTCCACAACCAGGCGGCACGCTTCATGCATTCTCTGTTACTCGAGGATCCAGGCGCAGAGCATGCCCGCAAGTATCTCAAGTCCCGCGGGTATGACCGAGAGATGGCAGGCCGTTGGGCGATCGGATGGATGCCCAGAAATACGGATGTCTTCCTGGACTGGGCGCGGGACGCAGGATTCACAGGGAAAGAATTATTACATTCGGGTATCACCAAGCTCAGAGAGGAGAACAACCCGCGTTCCGGACTCTGGGTTCGTTTTGGAGACCGTCTGATGTTTCCAATACACAACGAACGTGACGATGTCATCGCCTTCAGCGGTCGGAAATTACGGGAGGAACAGGGGGGCGGAAAATATATTAACTCCCCCGAGACTCCCATCTTCAAAAAGTCCAACGTCTTCTTCGGCCTGCACAAGGCTATCCGGCATATGAGGGACTACGCCGTGCTATGCGAGGGGCAGCTCGACGTGATCGCGTGCCATGAAGCTGGAGTCAAGAATGCAGTCGCCACCCAGGGAACAGCATGTACGAACGAGCATGCTCGTCTGCTGAAGCGCTACACCGGATCTGACAAAGTTGTAATCTGTTACGACTCCGACTTTGCCGGGCACGACGCCGCGGCCAAGGCCTTTCTAGAAATGGCGGCGCTGGGCATGGATGTCAGAGTCGCCACCATGCCTCCGGGAGAAGATCCTGACTCTCTCGTCAAATCGAGAGGCCCAGACGAGTTTCGAAGTATCCTCGAAAAATCTTCGGAATTTTTTGACTATCGCCTGCGATATCTTGGGGAAGAAAATAATCTCGATGACCCAGGCACCAAGGCACGCGTAGCACGAGACCTCTCCCCGATGCTTCATGCCGTCTCGGATAAAAACGCTCAGGAGGCATCGATCAATTTTGTAGCCACTCGTCTCGGCCTCAGCCCGGATGGCATTCGTCAGGCTGTTGTGGATGCCGCAAAGCGGCCAAGCCGCCGACGCGACCAGAAGGATGATCCGATCATCGTAGAATCAACGCCAGTCGACCGGGAGCTTGGAGTCCTCGCGGCTCTCGCCCTGCAGTCCCACGAAGTTCTGGACTTTCTATGTGACCAAACTGAACAGGTCCTTATTGGGGCAGAAGGTCGTGAAGGCGAGGCTCTGCTGCGAAACATTCTCAGCACCCGCCCCAATGTCCCAAACCCAGCGGCAGTAAACACCTTTCTTCAAAGTCTCTCTGCCGGGGATCGGGCTACTTTACTCACCTTACTCGAGGAGCCCACACCGGCAGCTCCTCTGACGGCTGCCACCGAGATTCTTGGCATACTGGCAGAGCAGGGCATTTTACAGGAGCTGGGCGCTCTGGCTGCACGCTTGAAAAGCCCCGAACTCGGCGATGACGATTCAAAGACAATCATGGAACGGATTACAGAACTCCAAAGAATCCGCTCCGAGGCCAAAAGTCCTTGACCTCATGTGAAACCTCAAGAAGAGTCCCGCCTGCTTCTGGGGGATGATCCTCCAGCTGGCTATAATGGGATTGCTGTATCTGGATCCCTGCTACCCCGAACAGGCTTATGGCGAAAAAGAAAGTCGCGTCTAAGAAATCCGCTAAAAAGGTCGCCAAGAAAGCCACCAAGAAGGTCACCAAGAAAGCCACCAAAAAGGTCGCCAAGAAAGCCACC
>DIHT01000006.1 GCA_002420305.1 Akkermansiaceae bacterium UBA5689
TCGAGCCGATTGTTGGCATAAAGGTAGGCTCTTCGGCCCGAAGCCTTTGCTTTCCGGTCTCGTATGAGGCTTGCCGATGCGTGGCGAACATTCTCCTGGACCTCCTTAGTTCGGTCGTAGGGTGCAAAGGATTCAACGGCTCTGTTGTAATTCCGTCCACGCTTCAGCAGCAACCTGCAGCCAGTGGGTGAGTTCTCCGGATTCGGCCAGTGCAGCTTCAGCTGGTCAGCGACGTCGGGCATGCGCTGCCACTGGTTGTAGACGTGAGCTACGGAATGGCGCTCGAGAGTGTCGAAGTAGGGCTTCTGTAGAAGAGACGCGTTACGTATTTCGACTCCGAAGTCCCATTCGTTGGTTGGAAGCGTGGCGAGAAATGAGTCCAAGTCGGAAACAAACTCTCTCCCGTAGCGATAATCTCTTGGGTAAAAATGTGAGAATTCGAATATGATCAGACCTGTTTGCTCTCGGTGGGGGGCGAGTGGGGAGAGGAAGGATTTAAGGAAGATATCCGAATTGAGGTAACACGGGTTGGCAAGTCCCGCAAATTCACCATGCCTTTTGAGCGCAGGAAAATTCTTGATAGTAATAGTGTCAGTTACCTTGTGAGCGAAACGAAAGTTGGAGGGGACTTTTTCAGCCAGAGTGGCGAGGTGTTTCTCTGATGGAAATCGATAGTAGGACGCGTCGACGCATACGGTAGAAAATATTTCGGCATATTCCTCGAGGCAGGAATCTTGAAAGCGAGACTTGGAAAACTTTCCCCGGTATTCGTAGCGGCTGGATTGGTAGAGCTGGCCGATCCATCCGGGATACTTCCAGGACGATGTTCCAACAAAGATATCCTGATGAGCGAGTTGGTCGAGAGAGACTTTTAAGGATGAGAGGTCGATCATGGTCTCATCGGGCTGGTTGCTCTAGAGTCAGCGATACTTACCGTCCCCTCGGCTTGATGATCTCAGGTCGTTACTGTTTCCGGGAATTTCTCCTTCCAGCATTGTAGCGCCATACGGATTTCGTCGGTCTTTCGTCTCGGAGAAAGCTCCCATACATGGGGCGTCTGGGGAGCGATCATCTTTAACAGGCAGTCGTAATCGAGTGTGCCGGTGAAAGGGACCCGGTGATCGCGATCGGGCCAGACAACGTCGTGGACATGAGATCCGATGAGGTACGGTTGCATGGTTTTCAGCCACGTCTCGTGTTCCAGTAGTCCAAGATTATGCTTGAGCTGAACGTGGCCGAAATCGTGCCAATACCCAACCCACTCATTTTCTGAAAAGTGCTCCTGAAGCAGGACCATTTCATCTTCGGTTGGTACATCCTCATACCTTGACCTTGATTCAATCGCGAGTTTGACCTTAAGTTCGGCCGCCTTTTCGGCTACCACTTCAAGAGATTCGAGGGCACGTTGAAAGTAAAGCCTTCCAACCCGGGCGCGTTTCTTCATGCACTTATTCCGAAATTTTTCATGATTCGTGTCGGTGTCCGGTTGCTCCCGGACCATCTCAGTAAGTCGTCCAGTCCATTTCTGGTGGGGCATCCGAGGCACTGATCCCATATGAAGGACAAGATATTTGGCGTTAAACTCAGCGGCAACCTCGAGAGACTTTAGAGTGAGTTTCAGTGCGCGTGCGCGATCAAAGGAGCGGTGGGAAGTAAATTCATAGGCATCGGGAGCATCGATCATTACTTCGGTAGGAGAGGGGAAATAATTGTGAACGCCACAACACCGAAAGGCGCCTCCGTTAAACGCATTTCTGATGCCCGGCAACTTGGCAATCGTCATGCCGTGACTGAGTTCGATATCACGAACGCCAAGTTCGAGAATCTCGGCAATCATAGCTTCTCCGTCCGAATGGCGGGAGTTGTTCCAGCAGGTAGAAAAGGCAAGCATTTGAGACTCAGGGAGCCGGTGGCTACGAGGACAGGCAGAGAGCTAATTCCATGCCGTTTTGAGCCACTTCTCAAGCGTAATGGCTTAAGAGTAATCTCAGTCCCTCACGGCTGTGCCGAGAGGAGTGGACTTACCATTTGGCTGGACCTACGGGCGCCTGCCGAGATCGTCGGTGAAGGCGCAAAAGGTAAAGGCCGTTGAAAAAGAAGAGGGCCGACAGAAATGCAATGGTTAACTGCATGACGGCCATAGTAGCAACATGGTCGTCATGGGCCATTGCTCGGGCGACCTCGGTGGTGCGTAAGGCGTTGTGAATGAAGTCAGCCTCGCCACTTCCGATTGCGGCCTCCACGTAATTTCGGTCGGCGGTGGAGTGTTGCAGGAACTTTTGCTGGCCATTGTAGATAACAGGAACGGCAACCAGGAGGCAGAGGGCAACTCCAAGATTGGTAAGCAGGACGAGAGGAAGGCGTGTGCGTCGTGGGGCGGCAACGCCGCGGTGAATGGTAGGTGGGGGCTTCATCAACTGAGACTTGTTGGGTCGATAGCCAACACGAATTCTCCTCGTGGCTCGCGATCAGTAAAGGTCCCTAGCAATTTCACGGTTTGCCCTCCATACATGTTTTCAAATTTTTTAGTTAATTCCTTGAGAATACTAATGTGCACTTGAGGTTCCAGTTCCGATAATATTTCGAGGGTTGAAACAAGTCGATGAGGGGATTCGAAGTAAAGAGATGTGTGGCCGCGCTGGAGCGCCGCCTCGAGTTCTCTCCGTCGCTTTCCCTTCTTGTATGGAAGAAATCCTCCGAAGGTGAAGGGTAGGGGAGGGAGCCCGGATGCGACGAGTGCCGTGGTGACTGCGCTTGGCCCCGGAAGCACCTCGTAGGAGATGCTGTTTTCAATGCACGCGCGGATTAGCCGGTATCCAGGGTCCGAAAGGCAAGGCGTCCCAGCGTCCGAAATTACTGCAATTCGGTCACCGCTCTGCGCTTTGGCAATAATTTCAGGAATTTTTCGAGACTCGTTATGATCGTGAAGAGATGTCAGGGCTTTATCGATCTCGTAGTGTTTCAGTAGCTTGCGGGAATGTCGGGTGTCTTCGCAGGCGATCAGGTCAACCGATTTCAGGGTGTCGATGCCTCGCAGGGTCATATCTGCCAAATTGCCGATTGGCGTAGGGACGAAGAAGATAGAGGGAGCGGCAGGCTCATCAGGCATGGCTGAGGTATATAGGAGTGATCACCGTGCCGGAAGGCCAGAAAGGAACGATAGGCTCTTATTGTTCTGCCTATTTCGCCGTGCGGACTTGCGGGACAGCAAACAAGTTTTGGCTGGGCGGAGTAGGCCCGAAGGCCGGAGGATCCTAAAATCCTTCGGTAAATCTTGCTACCATGCTGTCGGTGGCTCTCTTAATTGCATCAACAAGGGCGCTTTGCCTGGCAGTCTGTAAATTTGGGTCCACAAAAAATCGTGTGGTTCCAGTGTTGCTTCCGCGGGCAAGAATCGCGGTTGGATTATCCGTGTCCACCAGCGACCAGTTCAAGTGCACTTTCATCTCGAGCTCCTCCGACCGCAAAGCGTCCTCCCTTGTCGAGCGGACTTGAAGATACTCGATCTTCTTTAATTCGGCCCGCAGATGAGCATCCGCTCGATCAATGTTCGTGATCATATAGGTGCCGTCTCTTGTGAGAGCGTCAACAATGCTGTTGGTGGCAAGTGCCGCAGCACGGGGGATCTGGGTGCTATTCTCAACTACCGCAACGCATACGGAGTTGACCTCGGCGAGGTGTTCGGGTTTCGCGCTACCCCATCGGTAACCGCTGCAGCCGATATGGGCGAGAGATAGTATCGTAAGTGCGCCGAGAACCGGCAGGAAGGCACGCGCCGGGGTTGTCCTTTGGGATTTGAACATGGTGGCCCTCCTACTGGCTTCCCTCGAGGCTTTGGAGGCGGGCCTTAGCGCGGTTATGAAGCTCGCCCTGGCTGGATTGACGAAGGACCTCTTTGTAGTACAGGGTTGCTGAATTTACTTCGCCCCGCTTGTAGTAGAACTCTCCGATGTCAAAGGTGCGCTGAATGTCGCGGTTTCGAATCTCTGAGATTCGATTTCCCGCTGTAGCGGCTGACTTGGATTTTGGGTGAGCCTGGCGTAGGTCCTCAAAAGTGTGGAGAGCGCGGTCGAGGTTGGAGTTGTCGCGATTCCCCTTGCTCGCTCCGGCCAGTAATAATTCCCCGATCTTCAGTTGGGCACTTGGAGCCTGAGATGACCTCGGGTAGTCATCTACTACCCTCTGGTAGGCGGTTACGGCCTCATTCAATTTAGATTTTTTTCTCTCGTAGACGGACCCGATTGCATACTGCGCCTTGGCAGCTGAGGGTGAGCGAGGGGCATTGTCCCTTACAGTCTCGAGCATCGAGACGACCTTGTTGATATCAAGGGCCGGCTTGAACCACAGGAGTTTTCCGGTGACTTGTCCTTCCGCAGCCGCATGAGCGACTTTTGACTGATTGTCCCGGGCCTTGGTGTAGAGTGCCGATCCTTGATAGCGAGTGATCAAGCTCTGGTAAGTATCAAAGGCCTCATCAATCTTTCCGTCCTCCTCAAGAAGTTGAGCCTGCCTGAACCTTGCCGCAGGTGCGAAGCTCGCATTGGGAAACCGGTCTGCCGTCGCGCTGTAAAGACCCAGTGCTTTCTTTTTCCGACCAGCAGTATCGAAGGACTCTGCGCGCTGGTAGGTCTTTTTGGCGATATTTTCCGAGTTGTTGAGGGTGCCAGCTACGGGGAGATCGAGCTCGGGTTCCGTAGCGCAGCCCGCCAGGAGTAATACCCCCCAGCCTGCGTGATGAAAGGAGCGGCGGAAACCGGTCATGAGAGGGAGCGTAGTGGTGTTCCCCAAAAAACCAATGTGATTCTGGACGCCTAAGAAAGACAAATCAACCACGTGGATAGGTAGCAGTCGCGCAGCACTTGCGAGCCGGTGACTGGAGGTGTTATTCGGCCCCCATTTCCCGTGCACGAGCTGTGGCAGTATTGACCGCTGCGATGCAGGCTGCTCGAAATGCGTGAGCCTCAAGGGCTTCCAGACCGGCGATTGTGGTGCCTCCCGGCGATGTGACCATATCCTTAAGGACCGCAGGGTGCTCCCCCGTAGATTGGACCATCTGAGCTGCGCCAAGAACGGTTTGAGCTGCCATTTGACGAGCGTGTTCACGAGGTAATCCGTTTTGAACCGCGCCATCGGCAAGGGCCTCAATAAAAAGGTAGACATAGGCCGGGCCGCTCCCGGAAAGCCCGGTGACGGCGTCCATGAGAGATTCCTTTATTTCGAGCGCCAGCCCTACCGCCCCCAGCAGTTCTTGGCTGGTTTTTGCATCTTTGGCGGTGGCGCTGCTTCCTAGTGAGTAAGCAGCCGCACCTTGTCCAACCAGAGCAGGGGTGTTAGGCATGGAGCGGACGATCCGGCCCCCTCCGGCGATTTCAGTTTCTAGGCGCTCGATGGTAAGTCCTGCTGCTACGGAGATCACAAGTAGGGTATCCGTAGAGGTGCCAGAATCCCGTATTTGGTGGATGGCCGATTGAACATCATGGGGTTTGACTGCGAGGAGCAGAACATCAGCGTAAAGAGCAACTTCTGCGATCGATCCGGCTCCGGAGACATTGCGTTCGGAGAGAAATCCTTTCTGTGCAGCAGACACATGATCATGAACCATGACGTCCTCCGCAGAGACCGCTCCTGCGTCGATCGCTCCGACCGTGAGGGCTTTTCCCATTTTTCCACACCCGATCAAGCCAAGTTTCATGCGGCGAAGTCTCAAGTTTCCGAAGGGAAAGTTCAAGTGCTTGAATTATTGTTTATGGAGAATACTTTTGGTGGCTTCAGCTTTTCCTTGAGAACTCGGTCGCTCAGGGAACACTATCGGCATGCAACTTTCCGGGAACAGAGCTCTATTTATCGCTCTCTTTTTGTCGTGTCTCGGTATTTTGACGCTTTCTGGGGAAACGATTCCGCTGATCGGCCCTCCGGTTGAGGCTAGAACCGTTTTCCCATTTTCTGTCGAAAAGGTGATTCACCCGGTCGTCGCGAAGCTCCCCTCTCCAGATTTCGTCGAGGAGATCGTCTCGATTCCCATGGCGATTTCCTCTCCAAGCGCATTGGCCTCAAAACATGTCTTGCAGGGGCTCGCTCATATTCAGGCGGCCTGGGATTTTGAAGCCTACCGTCATTTTTGTGAGGCCTTGAAGTTGGATCCTGACTGCTTGATGGCCTACTGGGGGATTGGATTGGCCCTGGCAGCTCCAAACAACGAATTCACTCAGCAGCGTCAGGTCGCAGTATTGCGAATGATCGAATTGATCGATGCCACAAGGGACGTGAATGGGAGGCAGCTGCCCATTGCGACTAAAATGGAGCAGGATTATGCACTGGCGCTGGCCGAGTTATTTCGGTTGAGGGGAAAGGTTGGTGAGGCCTTCAAGAAATTATCTGAGACATATCCGGGTAATCTTCAGTCGCAGTGCCTCGCGATTTATTTGCAGCGAGATGGCTATGATCGGTTTGGCCCGAGGGCTAAACAGGCTTTAGCCATTGAGCAAATGGAGAAACTCGTGGAGGCGAATCCTGACAATGTGGCGGTTCTTGGTTTCTGGGTAATGCTCCACGGGGAAGCCCCTGAGGCTACCACAAAGCTGAGAGAGCAGATTCTGCCGGTGGTGCGGAAAATTGCCCGTAAGGTTCCCGGCTTTCCTCCTTATCAGCATCTTCTTGGGCATTTTGAATGGCGTTGTGGAAATCACGCTTTGGCGGAGGCCGCCTTTGAGAGGGCGACGAGCCTATATGCTAAGCATAAGGAAACTCATGGCCTGAGTGTTCATGAGTGTGATGGATGGATCCGTTCTCAGCTTTACCTTGCGACAGCCATGCAAAGCCGAGGCAAATTTGATGAGGCAATGTCGATTGCGGTTCAGCTCTCAGAACTCGAAGTTGACTCCGCCCGTCTGGGCTCCAAGGGCGCGAGTCTGATGATATGGGAGGCTAAAACTCTTCCTGCAAGGCTCTACGTGGCCAGGGGGAAAGAGGGCGACTTCACGAGAGCAATATCCAGCTTGCCAGGGAAAAATGATTCCTTCCTTGAGGAGATTAAGGAGCGTACCCTATCCGTTTTCTACCTTGAGTGCCTGATGCAATACCTTGAGTGCAGGCAGGCTCTGGAAAGAGGGGAGCCCGACATCGCGCAACAAAAAGCATTGGCTCTGAGTGGCATACAGGAGAGGATGGAGAGGTTGAAAACTCAGGCGCTGAAAAGTGCCTCAATCTCTGAGTATGTGCGTGCGCTTGCCGGAGTCAAAGTCTACGCCGCGGAGGCCCGGGGGTTAGTGGCCCTTGCGCAAGCGACTTCCAGCTCACAGCGGCAGATCGCAAGGAGTTGGTTTAAGACCGCCGTTGATAAGCAGCAGCGGCCAGCGCTCCTGATGCCTCCAGTGGCGCTTTCCCCGATGGAATTGCGTCTCGCGCAGTACTACCTTGCGTCTGAAGACAACGCGAAAGCGGTCGAAAGTTATCAATCAGCGATCAAGCGTCGGCCCAATGACCTTCAGGCTCTTATGGGTTACCGTGATTCCCTCAAGACATCGGGAAGAGAGAAGGAGGCCGCCCAAGTCGATGCTGTGATCTCAGCAGTGAAAGAGTAGTCAGTTCAGGTCAAGCCGCCTCTACCTCGGAGGGTTTAATGCCCCGGAGCTCAAAGACGCGCAGGATGGTGGCTTCAATGAGGTTTGCAGGGCAGGAAGCTCCGGCGGTGACGCCGACTATGACCTGGCCCTCGTCGAAGAGCTTAGAGGGATAGTCGCTCTCGATCTCTTGACGCGCTTCCAGATCGTAATTAGCGATCTTTTCAAAAGAGGCCAGACAACCTGCGTCCTGTATAAAGAAGGTGGGGAGTTCTTCTTGCCCTATCTCAACGAGGTGAGTGGTGTTGGAGCTGTTGTATCCTCCTACCACAAGTAGGATGTCCAGGGGGTTCTCAAGCATGTCAAAAAGCGCATCTTGCCGCTCCTGGGTTGCGCCACAGATTGTATCAAATACTTGAAAGCGCTCAGCGGAGCCATCCCGCTTTGTGATTGCATCGCTGATCCGGCGCTGAATCTCCTCTGTTTCGCTCTTCAGCATGGTTGTCTGGTTCGCGACACCGATATCAATGAGGTGAAGATCGGGATCAAAGTTTTCTGAGGTTGCCCCTCCAAACTTGGCCAGGAAAGCACTCTTCTCGCCCCCATTCCGGATGTAGTCACAAACGTAATCCGCTTCGTCCAAGGTCAGGATAACCAGATAGTGACCTTTGCCGTCATCACCCTCGGCCCGGGATGCGGTGGCACGGGTTTCCTCGTGACCCTCTTTGCCGTGGATAATGGAGGTGGCACCGGTTTTGGCGTAGTTTCGGACGCGCCTCCATACTTTCATGACGTCACCACAGGTGGTGTCGATCACGTAGCAACCGGCCTCTCCGATCTTATCCATGAACGAGGTAGGGGCACCGAAGGCGGGGACCAAGACGACATCATCTTCAGTGAGCGCATCATACTGCTTGTCCATTTCTTTCCACGGAAGAGAGACGATACCCATTTCCTCCAATTGGCGATTCACCTCGGGGTTGTGGATGATCTCTCCGATCAGGAAAATACGGTTCTCTGGGAAAACCCGCCGGGAAGCATAGGCTAAGTCGATAGCTCGCTCTACTCCATAGCAGAACCCAAATTGCTGGGCGAGGCGCAGGGTTGTTGACCCGATGGTAAGCGAGCCTCCGCCCTTTCGGAGTTTCTCAACGATGGGCGAGCGATAATGTTTCTCCACCTCCGCCTGGACATCTTCCATGACGTCGGGGCGGCGGACATTGACACGCTTTCGTTTCTGTGGCGGAGCTTTGCTCAAGAGAGGATGGGAGGAGTGTAGGCGGGTATTAAGATTGGCGCAAGGGAAGCTGTTCCCCCTTTTCTTGCCAGAGGAGGCGGAATCAGCGGTTGTTTTTTTCCCACGAGAAGTAGTCTGGGATGGGGGAAGCTATGTGCTTGTGCATACGGGCGGCATAGCCATTGGGCCGTCCGGGAACATCAGGATCGTTTGTGGGGAGGTTGGTGATGCGCTGCTTATATGGCTCGAGGACCTTCTGGGGTTGGTGGTCCAGAGCATTGAGGGCGGCAACAGCGTGATACGCGCTCGATTTCGTGGGGTCTGCATTGGCGAGGAGGACCTCAAGGGCTTCCTCGCCTCCCTTTGCTCCTGCTGGGTAGGTAGCAAGGGCTTCAGCAGCGGCAATTTGTACACTTCGGGAGGGGTCTTTCAGAAGAGAGTTGAGGGCTTCCAAGTGTTTATGGATGACCTCTTCGCCCAGGTAGAGACAGGCATGGGCGGCCCAGTAGCGCTGCGCTGGAAGCTTTGCGCGGAGCATGTTGACGATGCGTCCCTCGTCAACCGTTGTGTCGAGGAGTATATCCGAAGCCTTACGGATCCGCTGGATGGGATAGAGTGACTTGTCCCGAGCTAGATCACCGGGCGTCAGACCATGCTCCTTGGCAAGGTCATGTAGCAACCCCTCTGGGAGGAGGGCGACATCAAACGTCTTCTCAAGGTTCTGGTAGAGGGCGTTCCTCATGGAGATGAGAGTAGCCCTGAATTTGGCATCCTGGGCTAGGTTCCTGGTCTCGTGGGGGTCCT
>DIHT01000105.1:0-12336 GCA_002420305.1 Akkermansiaceae bacterium UBA5689
CTTCAATTCTTGCGGCCCTTACTACCTCCGCCCTCCCAGCCCTCGCGGGGGACGGGTCTAATGGAGGAGATTGGTGCCGCCTTCTTACCGAAGATCTTGGATCTCCGATTTATTCCAATGATGACGCCATGCTGATTCAGGCCGTCAAGTTTTTCGGGCGAGCTCAGGTGCAGTTCGCATCGACTGACATCGATGGAGTCAACGGGGTAGATGACTCCGAGACCTTTGATGAGTTCCGCAGGTTCCGACTCGGAACGCAGGTCCAGATTCTTAAGCACTTCAAGCTTAAGGCGAATGCCAACTTCGTGAGCGACGGGAAGCCAAAGGGAGGGTCCCGTGATTTTGGATACCAGAGCCTCGATGTTGCGCTTGTCTCTTTTGATGCAGGGGCTCTTCTCGGCGGTGGAGCACTTGATGGAGTGAACGTCAGCGTGGGACGCCATAAGGTGACCATGAGCAATGAAGTCCATACTTCGTCGAAGAAGATCAAGACCGTTGAGAGATCCGCGGTAGCCAACAAGGTCTATCCAGCAAGGCTCTCCGGGATCACCCTCGAGAAATCCAAAGATAATTTCTCAGGAACGCTCGGAGTCTTCAGTACCGAGGATACCCCGGAGCTATCTGGCGAAACAGATGGTCTCGCCTTATATGCAAACGGCAGCTGGGAGCTTCAGAGCGGAGATAGTCTTATCGCAGACTTTCTCTACAATGACGCGCACGGAACGCCTGATAACGAAGTTGGCCTTTATGAGTGGGCTGTCGCGTTAGCCTACCTCACCGAGAAAAACGGATGGGATATTCTCCTCCAGGGAACCCTCGGAGATAATGGTGATGACGGAGCAGGCGAGCGAGGCGGGAATTTCTGGGGCTTCGTGGCAATGGCGTCCCGGGACCTCACCGATAAAATCGAGGCCGTTGTGCGTTACTCCTATCAGGGAGCAGATGAGGCAGAGGGAATTGCGACCAATTCCCGCTATCTTAGAAGGAACCATGACGCGGATGTCGGCGGCGGCCGTGGCGATCAGCATCACAGTATTTATGCTGGACTGAATTACTATGCCTGTGGCCACAACGCCAAGATCATGACTGGAATCGAGTTGGAAACCCTCGATACGGCTGGTGGGGACGTGGACGCGCTTACCTTGTGGCTGGCTCTTCGGACCTACTTCTAGGTCCTGCCTACTTTCTTATGTAGTTGTTTCTCAGACGAGTAAGCGGCCCCTCCTTGGAGGGGCCGTTTTTCATGGGACCGAACTCTTCTGATCTGCCTAAGGGCGAGCCAAGTGACAGTAATGACACAGTCTAGATTTTGCGATGAAGGCAACTTCGTCACATTGTCCGCCTGTCACTGGACTGGAAGGTCGGGTGTCATGCCAACAAACAGAAGCCATGAAAAATAAACTATTCGTTGTCGTTCTTGGAGCAGTCCTGAGTGTCACTGCTTCCGCACAGAAAATCGTGATCAAAGGTTCCGATACCCTCGGAGCTAAAATGGTTCCTCAACTCGCAGAAGCTTATAAAGCAGGAGGG
This sequence comes from Akkermansiaceae bacterium UBA5689, assembly GCA_002420305.1. Taxonomy (GTDB): domain Bacteria; phylum Verrucomicrobiota; class Verrucomicrobiia; order Verrucomicrobiales; family Akkermansiaceae; genus Roseibacillus_B. The sequence goes on from DIHT01000105.1 coordinate 1,531, forward strand.
GAAAAGGCGTCCTTTGAGATTGCGGCTGAGGGATCTTCGCAGGCATTCTCCGCTCTTCTTGCCAAAGCTGCGGACATTGCAGGCCACTCGGGTATCTACCCAGACCGCATTTTTCTATCTGGGAGAGCTGATCGAGTACGACGAGACAGCAAAGATTTTTGGTAATCCTTCTGAGAAGCAGACGGAGGATTATGTGACTGGACGCTTCGGTTAGGTTCCTTGGGGCCGGCTGCCTCAGTAGCGAACCTCGACCAAAGAGAGTCCGTCAGGGGGTGCGCAAAGAGGCGATTTGCCTCGTGGAAGCTCCGGCTCCTGGTCGAGGAGGCTCGCCAGATCATCGAGTCGAAAATATCCCTGAGCCGTTTGGACGGCAGCCCCGGTGAGCAGCCGGACCATTTTGTAGAGGAATCCCTCCCCGGTGAAGGTGAGAAGATAGCCCTCCGGGAGACGGCGCAGAGAGGACTCGCTCAAAGTTCTCCGATAGTCTGTTTCTTCATCTTCGTTTCCCCGGACGGCGGAGAATGCCTTGAAATCGTGTCTGCCCTCAAATAGCGCCAGTGCCTGCTCCAAGGTGACAGGGTCAAGCTGTCGAGGGAGGTGCCACGCCCGGCTGGCTTGGAAGGGAGGGAGGACCGGAGAGGTAGAGAGCTCGTAGGTATATGTCTTTGAGGAGGCTGAAAACCGGGCATGAAAATCGGCGGTGACCTCATCGCATTCCAGCACCCTGATGGTTGCAGGTAACTTGGTGTTCAAGGCTGCCAACCAATTGACTGGATTCATGGTGAGTTCCGCTGGAGCGTCAAAATGAGCGACCTGACCGATTGAATGAACCCCGGCATCGGTGCGACCAGAACCATGAACACGCACGGGGACCTTCGCGATAAGCGCAAGAGCCTCCTCTATGCGGGCTTGGATGGTGTCTGCGTTGGGCTGGATCTGCCAGCCCGCGAAGCGGCTTCCGTCATAGGCGACTGTCACTTTGATACGCACAGCCACTTCCTCTCTGAATTCCGGCCTGTTGAAAAGGACACACTTTCTCTCAGGGAGCCTTCCGGGAAAAGCGGGATCCAGAAACCTTGCATTCCTCAAAAAAAGGGCAGCTCCGTAGAGCTGCCCTTTTGTCAAAATTGAACCGTCACGGAGGACAAATTAGCGACCCCGTCGACTCCACCACCGGCGGCGCCGCGAGCGGGAGGCGTCATCGTGATGGCGGTCTCGGTCTGCGCTCCATCTCCGGTGACCCCGATGGCCGTGGCCTTGGCGGGTTAGCCGGGAGGTGAATTCCTCAAAACTGATGCAGTCGTCATCATTGGTGTCAACGCGTCTGAAGATCGAGGCCACATACCATCGTGGCTTCCTGCGGAAGGGCTTGAGATCCCGGAACTCGTCCCAGTCAAGGCACTCATCTTCTCCGGCCACGTCTGCGAACATTTCCTCTCTGCGCTCCTGAAGGGCGGCCCGGCGCTCTTCCCGTGCGGCCTCGCGGGCGGCATTACGCTCTTCTCTGGAGAGCTCACCGTCTCCATCGGTGTCCCATTCTTCAATCAAAGCCGCACGACGCTCTGCCCGAGCCTGGCGACGCGCTTCTTTGGCGGCTTGTCTCTCTTCTTCATCAATGCGGCCGTCCTCATTGAGGTCAAACTGCTGAAGAATTTCAGGCAATTTACCGTGGCCGAAGCACCGCTCACGGCCGTCTTCGTCATCGCCCTCGTCGTCGTTGTCACCGGCATCATCGTCGTCGTTGTCACCAGCGTCATCGCCGTCGTTGTCGCCAGCATCATCGCCGTCGTTGTCGCCGGCATCATCACCGTCGTTGTCGCCGGCATCATCACCGTCGTTGTCGCCAGCGTCATCACCGTCGCTGTCGCCGGCATCATCACCGTCGTTGTCGCCAGCGTCATCACCGTCGTTGTCGCCAGCGTCATCGCCCTCGTCGTCGCCAGCGTCATCACCGTCAGTGTCACCAGCATCATCGCCGTCGGTGTCGCCAGCATCATCGCCGTCGTTGTCGCCGGCATCATCGCCGTTGTTGTCGCCAGCATCATCGCCGTTGTTGTCGCCAGCGTCATCGCCGTCGTTGTCACCGGCATCATCGCCGTCGTTGTCGCCAGCGTTATCGCCGTCGTTGTCGCCGGCATCATCTCCATCGTTGTCGCCCGCGTCATCGCCGTCGCCCGCGTCATCACCGTCGTTGTCGCCAGTGTCATCACCTTCGTCGTCGCCAGCGTCATCACCGTCGGTGTCACCAGCATCATCGCCGTCGTTGTCGCCGGCATCATCACCGTCACCATCTGGTGCGCCAAAGTCTTCCATGGCGATCAGGGAAAGAGCAGGGTTATCGACTTCGATCGGTCCTGGCTGGAGGGTGAAGGTTTCGAAGTCGCCCAGGAGGACGTCCCCGTTCTCACTGTTGACATAAATCGTCGAGACGGTGGGTTCGGAGCTAGGAAAGTCACTAAGCCTTACAACTGCGGCTGCACTCGAGCTCTCCAAGTCACCGGAGTTGGCGAGGACGAGGTAGATCGGATTCCCAGAAAACTCATTGGGGACGTTGAGCGGAACGTCTCCCTGACTTGAAACGCTAAAGGTGCCTGCGAAGGGCGCGGCCGTGATTGGGCCGGCAGCTCCATCGAATAGCGTAAAAAGCGAAGCGAGCTCCGCGCCGGAGGAAAGAGTAGTGAGGGCGCTTTCATCAGAAATATTTCCGATCGCGGCAAATCCTCCGTCCACTGCATTACCTTCATTATCGACCACTGAGTTTGTGGCGATGGGCCCTTCGGTGTTTGTGACAGTGAGGCTCGCCCCATAGGCGGAGGCGGACAACATCACGAGGAAGGGGAGGTGTTTTAACTTCATAATCTTTAAGGGGTTTGAGTCTGAGAGATGGTTCTCTCGCTTAGAGGAATGACGGCTGGGATACTAGAGCAGTTACTGCCCTTTGGAGACTTTTTTCTCTTAGAAGGATTCCGCTGGGAATCTGGAGGTGCACCCTGAAAAAATGACAGTGATCGGGAGAGTCGCCCAAGGGAGGCATTTGTCATATCGGGCAGATTCGCCTGATAGACCGCCTGCAAGAGGTTCAGAGAAGCAGACGTTTTCCCGGGGTTCTTCCGTTTCTGCGGTTAGCGACGGATGAGAACTGACTAGTCACCACTGGTTTGTACTAAACGGTAATACCGACTACCCGTCTGGGGTAGGTTGGCGTCGACAAAAAGAAGAGGGCCAGTCCCTGCTGGCGAGGGAAAATCAGAAGCCGGCAGGTCGGTCCGCCAGTTTACGAGATCATCCGAATACTCCACCTTGTAGCTGTAGCCTGCGGTTGGCAGCCACGAGATCCGAATGTTACCGGCAGGATCTCTGGAGATGGAGTCGATCTCCACTGGAGGAGCATCGTCTTCTACGGTTTCAATGCGGAGATCCGATACCAGAATGAAGTTGTCACCGTAATTGCTAGTTCCTCCCTGGGCAATCTGCCACTCGATAGCAATAAAGCCGAAAGTAAGGGCGCGATTGGTGCCATTAAACACCGCATCCGTAAACAGAGGGATCCCATCAATCTCTGCGCTCCATCGGTTTGACGCGAAGTCAATTATGCCGGTCAATTCCTGAAGCTCTCCCTGAACGAAATCGAGACCGGTGTCGATTTCTTCGTAGCCTTGTGCTTGTGGGCTTCCATTGCGATACCAGAAGCCGTAGTCGGTATCAGTATTGGAGATTCGGACTGATGCGAGTGCGGACCCGTTCGTGTTATAAAAGGAAACAAAGAAATCGTCGCGGCGGTAGTTTGTAAACTCGGTTGAGTCTTCGATGCCAAAGAGAAGGGCGAAGGCTGTTACGGCTGAGCTCTCGGTCGCAGGGTTATAGTTGATGGTCTTTGCAACCGTTGTGAGGGATCGGTTAGGCCGGTTAAAGCCAAGAGTGGCCGTATTGCCGAGGGCTCCCCCAAGAAGGTCCGGAATAATGGCCTGAGCACCGCTGGTGCGGTCGCTTGCCTGCCATCCTTCGAAGTCGTCCCAAGCATTCTCACCTTCAGGAAATTCGTCAAAATCGGTGAAGTAGAGTAAGTCTGCATTCGCCAACCCCGTGAGCAGTGCGAGGAGCACTACAAGGAGACGAAGTGGAGCTACTTTTGTCATAAGGGACGGCAGTGTGAGGATGAAAAAAAAAGGCAACCTGGTATCCAGGTCGCCTCTTGAAATGGGTGTAGAGAACCGGAGAAAATCTCTATGCTCTTTTCGCCGGGGCCTCTTAGGAATCCTGGTTCTTACTCCTCTTCCCCGCCCTCAGGACGCTCTGGAGGTGCGGGACGCTCTGGAGGTGCAGGGCGCTCGGGACGCTCTGGAGGTGCAGGACGCTCGGGGCGCTCTGGAGGTGCGGGACGCTCCTCTCCATCGAGATCGTTTCCTCCCGGACGCGGTGGCGGAGGACGATGCCCGCCGGGCCTCCGGTGGTGGCGGAGGCGGGCGGTAAACTCCTCGAGGCTGATGCATTCATCTTCATCAGAGTCCAGTCGGCCAAAGATTGCAGCTACGCGCTCAGCATTTCTGCCTTCCAGTGGAGGGAGAGCGGCAAATTCGTCTGCGTCGAGACAGCCGTCTTCACCGGCGATTTCGGCAAACTTTTCTTCCCGTCTTTCCTGCAGGGCTGCCCTCCGGGCGTCCCGGGCTCCTTCCCGCTCTTCGTCGGAGAGCTCTCCATCACCATCTGTATCGAATTCTGCAATGTGTGCTTCACGACGTTCTGCCCGGGCGGCTCTGCGAGCTTCCTGAGCAGCCTGGCGCTCTTCCTCATCAATAGCCCCATCTTCGTTGAGATCGAACTGCTCGAGCATTTCAGGCAGCTCTCCGTTACCGAAGGTCCGGTCACGGTCAGCGTTGGCAAGGCCAATGCCAAGGGTAAGGCTGGCAAGGGCTAGGTAGTTAAGTTTCATGATAATTTCGGGAGATGGGCGATCTCTACCCCGTCTGACGAGGGGGAAGGGGGTCTGGTTACACCTTAAATCGGTTCATTCGTCAAGCAGGTCAAAAAGGTTTATTCCCTGCTGGGGCTGAGGTTCAGCTTGAGGGGTGGTGCTCTGGCCGGGCGAGGGAGGAGCTTGCCCTGCCGCTACTGCGTCCTCGTCAGTGGTGACCGAGGCATCAAAATCTTCTTCCAATTGGGCGACGATTTCCTCCCACCAAGCCTGATCGTCCAATTTTTGCTGGATGAAATCATCTTGTTGCTCGGGATCGAGGGAGTCGTGGATGGCTTCGTCCGGTGTTTTCTCGCTCTCGGCGAGGCTCTCCGCCGACGCAGTAACTTGAGCGGGATAATTGATGATCATTGCCGGGTGGTAGCCATTGGTCGACCGGAGGAGCTGGGGGAACACCTTTTGGCGTTGTGCCGGGGTAAGGTCCAGTCGATCTGTCATCCGGCTCAGGCGTGAGAGCGCATTTTTCCTCACCCATGGGAGGCGTTTGGCCACATCCTGACGCTGTGCGGGTGTCATCCCCTGGGTTGCCGGGCCATCATCGATCGTTACTTCCAACTCTTCGACCTTGGGCAGTCGCGGCTGTGACCCGCGGGTTGGGTTAGAGCGCATGGCCGTTGAACTCGCTGAAGTTCTTGAGGGGAGAGATCCCGTTCCGCGTTTGGAGTATTCCGCCTTCCCCCCAGGTAGAGCGATGTCATCTCCTTCATCAGGACTCTTCCTGAAAGTGATGGTCAGAGCTAGCGTGGCCGCGACCAGAAGCAGGGCCACGCCAAATATTAAGTTACTAAGCTTCATTGGTTAGGGGGAAGTGCATCATTGCCTAAACCGAGGGCGAGTGTCGAGGACAGGTTGCGTTAAGGTTTTGTAAAACAGGAAGTGCTCTCAGGGCTGCGTGGGAGAGTTTCTACCCTTTCAGCCCTTGTGGGGATTTAGCCGAAAGGGTAGAAAAACTCCTCAGATAAAGCTGACGAGTAAGTGGCGGAGGGAGTTACAGATGAGCCTCGGGAAGAGTAGAAATGTCTTCGAGCTCTCCCTCAATCGGGGGAGGCCCCGGGGAGCTGGGTCTGCTGCTCCGGAGTCAGGTGTTGCCTGAGGCGCTCGTTGAGGTCCCGGAACTCCTTTCGCCCTGATTGCCTTGCGGCCCTGATGCGCTCTGAGGTTTTTGCGATCTCAAGGCGGATTGCCTGCATCTGCTCCGGGGTCAAATCGCGGATCGCGTTCTCAATGACCTGACCGGTTGAACGTTCCCAGGTCGTCCAATCGAAATCGCGGCTGCTGGGACTGCCGGACATCTTGGTCTGGGATGCGGACTGGGGCTGGCTTCCTTTCCGTTCGCCCAGAAGAAATCCTATCCCATACCCGCAAAGAAAGATCGCGAGCAGGGCAAAGGCAATACTGAGATAGTGTTTAAAGGTGGGCTTCATCTATTCAGGATCGGGTGGCTGGGGAAGGGACAAGGGTGCTGGGGATGGAACAGAGCTGGGTGAAGTGGGTCGTAAAATCAGGAAGAAGGTCAGGTAGAGGAGCAGGGCCAGAAGAGCCGCGACCAGCGACCAGCGTCGCCAGAGCACGCTTCTCGCAAACTTCCAGAGGCTCTCCCTCAGTGTAATGACTCGGGAGATGAAGGTCGAGGGCGCAGCGTCGTGCTGTTCTTCCCGGGTTGTCGCACCTGCGTCCCGAGCGGCGTCCACGAGACGGCTCCATTGATTTTCTTTGTCTGGCTCAGGCATTGGATTACTGCGGTAGTGGAAATTCAAATGGTTTCGGGGTCTCCCTGAGATTGCATTTCAAGTTGCTTGATCTGCTCCGCCAATTTGCGGCGTGCCCTCATCGCGGTTACCTTGATTTTACTCGAGCCCCATCCGGTGAGGGCCTCGATCTCGCGAACGGAGCGCTCTTCCAGGTCGAGAAGCCGAATGACGATCTGCTCTCTTGGCTTCAGGGTAGCGATGAGTTTTTCAAGAAGGCCGGAGAAAAGCTCTCTCTGGGTATCTGAGGTTTCGGCCTTGGTTACTTTCAGGCTGTTCTCAATGACAGCGACCTCGGGCTCACTCAGGTCAGAATATGCGACCAGAGGGCGGACCCGTTGTTTGCGTAACCAGTCGTAGCAAGTGGTGACTGCGATGCGAGACACCCAGTGGTCAAATGGCTGGGGTCCCCGATACTGCTCGATTTTCAGGAAGATTTTCAGGAAGATTTCCTGGGTGACATCGTCGTGATCTGCCCTCTTCCGGAGGTGGTTGCGCACATTGGCTCGAACTGCAGGATAGAGAATTTCCACCAGTGAACGGTTGGCAGATTCGTCTCCCTCTTTGACTGCAGCAAGCAGCTCTTTTGAGATCGTGGGAGGCTCAGGTTCCATGCGCAGGGGGTCAGTCTGGAAGAGGAGCGGGCAGAGAGCGGTTCGGCAAGTTACAAATCAGGGGATGCCCTTAGACCAGAGAATTCGAGGGAAGAGGGGGACAATTGCACTGGCGCAGAAGCCATAAATATGGAATCTCGGCCCGACCTTCTGATGACCCGGTGCCTTATATTTTTCCTTTTTGGCTACCTGCTGGGGGCACCTCTCAATGGGCAGCGAACGGCCACACCGGTGGAACGAATCAGAGTGGCAGAGGGCTTTTCCGTCGAACTGCTTTATTCCGTTCCCCGTGCGAAGCAGGGGTCATGGGTGGCGATGTGCCAGGATGATAAGGAGAGGCTGATCACCAGTGATCAGTATGGAAGCCTCTACCGGTTTGCTCCGCCGCCTCCGGGGAAGCCACTCGACCCTGCTTCGATCGAGAGGATTGATCTTCCAGTTGGGCATGCTCAGGGGCTTTGCTACGCTTTTGATAGCCTCTATGTGGTTGTGAATTCGCGTCACAGCGAGACTGGGTCAGGCGTATTCCGTCTGCTCGATACCAATAGCGATGATAAGTTCGACAAGGTGGTCGTTATCAGGAGGCTGGAAGCAATCGGCGGAGAGCATGGTCCCCATGCGATTCTGCCTTCTCCTGATGGGAAAGGCCTCGTGGTGCTGATGGGAAACCAGACGCGGCTTCCCGAAGACTTTACCCACTCACGCGTTCCGGAGCTCTGGGGCGAGGACCAGTTGTTGCCGCCGATGGAACACTTCATGAAGGGGGTAAGAGCTCCCGTGGGACATATTGCACGGATTGACCCCGAGGGGCAGACCTGGGAGGTCATTGCTACTGGGTTCCGGAATCAATACGATGGCGCTTTTAACGAGGAGGGGGAGCTTTTCACCTATGATGCGGATATGGAGGGAGACTTGAACACCCCCTGGTATCGTCCCACGCGAATTAACCATGTTATCAGTGGAGCAGACTTCGGGTGGCGGACTGGATCGGCCAAATTTGCCGATCATTTTCGGGATAGCTTCGGTGCAGTTGTAGATATTGGGCCGGGTTCGCCAACGGGAGTTTGTTTCGGGTATGGAGCTAAGTTTCCACGAAAGTATAGGGAGGCTCTGTTCGTATGCGACTGGTCGTACGGCAAACTCTATGCGGTGCATCTCAGCGAGAAGGGTTCGACCTACGAGGGCCGATTTGAGGAGTTCGCGAGCGGAGCCCCTTTTCCGCTGACCGATATCCTTATTCATCCCAAGGATGGGGCCATGTACTGTATCGTCGGGGGGCGGCGCGTGCAGTCTGGGCTGTATCGGGTGACCTATCGCGGCAATTGGAATGCCGTAGGAGAAGCGCAGGAGTCTACAATTTCGCCCAGTCAGGACTTTCGAAGAAAGCGCTTGGGATTAGAATCTCTTCTTCTCCACGGGGCGAGGCGGCTTTCAGGCAATGAGCTGGCCGATCTCTGGGGAAACTTGTCCCCCGATGATGATCGTGCGCTGCGGCACGCGGCGAGAGCGGTTCTTGAGAAGCACCCGGCGGGAATGTGGAGAGAGCTGGTGCTCAAGGAAGAAAACTGTCATCGGGCCGGTCTTGGGCTGATCGCTCTCGCCCGGGCTGGAGCTCCGGGGTCTGCTGGAGATGTAATGAACAAGGTGATGGAGTTTGATTATGCGGCTATTAGAGCGGAGCAGGATAGACTCAACCTCCTGCGGGCTCTTACCCTGGCCTTGACCCGTGGAGGGAAGCCGGAACCTGAAATCCGCCTTCGAGTCCTGAGGTGGCTGGACGATATTTACCCGGCAGCATCGGCACGAGAAAATCGTGACCTGACGGCGTTGCTGGCGTCGCTTGAAAGCCCCTCGCTAGTCCCGAGGGCCATGATGCTCCTCGAGACCTCGACGAGTCAGGAAGAGCAAATTACGTATGCCATGAACCTTCGGTTCATCAAGGAGGGGTGGAGTCCTCCCTTGCGCCGTCAGTACTTCCAGTGGCTTGCCAGATCGGAAAACTATAACGGGGGCCCTCGGTTCAGGGGCTACCTCTCTGATATTCGGAGAGACGCCATTGCTTCTGTTCCGGCAGGGGAAAGGACCGCAGAACTCAAAAAGTGGTTTAGAGCCCCGGGAGAAAAGGGCCCAGCCCAGTTCAGCAGCAAGCCTCGCAAGGTAGTCAAGGATTGGGCCATGGAAGATCTGCAGGGGCTGCTGGGCGCCGGGCTGGAGGGGGGCCGAAATTTCGCGAATGGGCGGAGGATGTTTGGAATTGGGAGTTGTCATGCCTGCCACCGCTTTGATGGAGAAGGAGGAGCTGTGGGCCCCGACCTTACAGCTGTCCATGGTAAGTTCAGCCCCTACGACCTTCTGGAATCTATCGTGGTGCCGGAGGCTGAAGTCAGCGATCAGTATGGGGCCAGTGCTTTTACCCTCCGGGATGGGAGCCAAGTGGTGGGTCGGATTATGAACCTTAACAGGAGGAGAGACGGAACGGGAGGTGACGTCTACCGAATCACTACGGATATGATGCGGCCGAACGAAACCCGGGCAGTCAAAGCAGATGAGATTGTGTCCATCGAGCCGTCAGGCATTTCGATGATGCCTCATGGATTGCTCTCCACAATGGAGGATAGTGATATCCTGGATCTCCTTGCCTACCTTCTGTCCTCCGGGGATCGCGATGACCCGATGTTCAAGAATTGAACCGTTGAGTCTGGAGCGGGTCACCTGAGACCGTCCCTCAATTGGAGAGGGTCGCTCCGGACTTGGTGTCGGCAGCTGCGGTCATACTCTCACGGATCGGACCAAACCGGAAGTGCCCCGCGATTTCGTAGTCAAACAACTTGTCCTCCCATTTAGGGCCGGATCCGATATTGTGGACGACCCATTTTTCACCGCTGCGGGCACCGGGTCCAGGAACGATAATCCCGATGTGACTCCCGGCCTGTTCGGCTGCACCGTAAGGAAGGCTCCAAGTAACAACGTCTCCTATGTCGTAGTCGTCAAGCGAGTGGGAATTGTTCAGGACCTTACCGAAGCGGGAGAAATAGCGTTGCAGGTTGGGAACTCGACGGTGGTCGATGTTACGATCCGGACCTTTACGCTCCCAGAGCTGGGGGTAGAGCCGGAAGTGCTCAGACATGTCCTCATGGACGAGCTGTTGCAGATCGACACCGAGAGCGCGATAGCTTCGTACGATGAGATCGGTTGAGACCCCTTTGTTGGCAGGAAGGTCTCCTCCCGGGTAGGCGATATCGTAATACCCCGGGTCATATTCAACGTCCTCCGCGGTTCGCTTGAGAGCGGCGGCAGCGAGTTTTTTTGAGAACTCATCAGAGTTCTGCAGGGTCTCGATAGCCTTGACTTTATTTACTGTAGTGGCCTCTGCCCGCTGGGATTGAAGGAAGGGAATAATCGGACGCAGATAAAAAAAGCCGATCCCGATTACGAGCATGAGAAGGAACCACCCTCCAAAAAAGCCGCCACT
>DIHT01000105.1:12623-20859 GCA_002420305.1 Akkermansiaceae bacterium UBA5689
CATGAGAAGGAACCCCCCTCCAAAAAAGCCGCCACTCCGTTTTCTCTCCCGCGGTTTGGTGCGGGGTGATTTGCCAACATATTCGATAGGGCGCAAATTCAGCATGGATCGAAGGTCCTAGGAGGAAATACACTGTATTAGTTTCAGTGAATTTCGGCGAGTTAAATTATTCACAATTATTAAATATTTACTAAATCAAAATAGGTCAGATGAACACCAACGAATTGATCATCCATGCGCCCTGTGACCCCGGTCATCCTCCGCTCTCCCTTGTGAGCTTGGACTGGTTCGGTGAGCGCATGGATCCGCCCGCTCAGTTCAGCTTCTCATTCGAGAGGGACCTGCTCGTATTTCGAGCTCTCCGGAAGGCGGAAGCGCGATCTCATCCGGACGCTACGCCGGGTCGCTTCATGGAGAGTCTGTGGACCCATGACGTGGCAGAGTTTTTTGTCAGCGATCCAGTGACGGGCCATTATCTGGAGGTAAACCTTTCTCCCAATGGAGCTCACTGGGCTTGTTTGTTTGACGCACCTCGTCGCCGGCTTGCGGAGGTGAGGGACTCGGGCGCAAGTTCCCGCGGCAGATGCAGGGAGGGGGGATGGGAAGCCCGGTTTGATGTGCCACTTGGGTGGATGAGGGAGCATCTTCATTTCGGAGTGGAAACACGGCTGAACGTTACGTTTATCCTCGACTCTCCGTCACAGCGTTTTCTCAGCGTGGCGGATCTTGGGGATGGAGACCCGGATTTCCACCGGCCTGATCATTTCTTGACCTGGCGTCAGGAGGGCCGGAAAGCCGAGTGAGGCTCCTACTCGATCACATGCTCCAGAAGAACGCTCTGCAGGGCAGAGTAAAACTGGCTTCGGATAAAGGCAGATCTCTTTGGCGGAGGGAATGATTCAACCTCCTCGATCTCCTGGGCAGGACCAAAGCGGTAGTAGCCTTCGAGGGCAATCCGCGCTTGATTGAGTGCTCCATACCAACTGGGCCCGTCCTCCTGAGATATAAAGAGATGGCCAAGGCTCGGGTCCTCCTCGGAGGCTTTCTGGGCCCCTTGAACTATTTCCTGCACACAGTGTAGCTGGCTATGGAAGAGGTCGCTTAACTCAGGAACGACCATCTCATCCCATTCGGAGGCCTCATCCATTAGAGCGCTGAGACGAGAGGGAAGGCTTTCCTTTTCCATCTTCAAGGCATCAGGCGCAATCTGCTCCAGCACGAGCCAGTCCGTAGCGGTTCCGACTTCGATGCGAAGACCGCCTTCCACCGTAGGGACGACCTTCATCATAAACTGGCTTTCTCGAGACTAGCTTGCAGCTGGAAACCATGCAGCTGCTGGACATAAAGCTCTGCGGGTTCCCGGGCACCGGTCCATACCAGTGCTTTACCCGCGGTGTGAATGGTTAACATGAGGTCTTCCGCCTGCTCACGAGGGTAAGCGAATACCTTTTGCAGAACCTTCGTCACATACTCCATTAAGTTCACGGGATCGTCGAAAACGAGAATATTCCATGCGCTGGCAAGTTCCGTTGAAGCTTTCGTTTCTTCTTCGGTGAGAGTGGTGGCTGATGTTGCTTCGAGAGGATTCATGCCAGGCGCCTTGGGGTGTGAACCGGAGCAGGTGCAGATATCACCAGTGTTTGTAGGAATCTAGATTTCTACGGTTTCCCGGACCGGAGGATCAACCCACTTTCCGTGCTCGCTGATCAGGCCAATGAGGCGTGCCACTGCTTCTTCCTCCGGAATATTGAATTTCACCGCTTCTCTTCCCACGTAGAGATTGATCTTTCCGGGAGCCCCCCCGACGTAGCCGAAATCAGCATCAGCCATTTCTCCGGGCCCGTTGACGATACACCCCATCACCGCAATCCGAACACCCTTGAGATGTCCGGTGGCTTCGCGGATTTTCTGAGTGGTCGTCTGAAGGTTAAACAGCGTGCGACCGCAGCTGGGGCAGGCCACATAGTCGGTCTTGAAAATCCGGGCTCCTGCAGCTTGGAGGATATTGTAACTGATGCGAAGGCTTTGTCCGGGAGCGTCCTCTCCTTGAATAATGATAGCGTCTCCTATCCCATCACAGAGGAGAGAGCCGATATTGCGCGAGGCCGTAAGTAAGGTATCGAGGAAATCCCGGGATGTTTCTCCATGTGTCCGGAGGGTGTCCTTGAGAAGAATCGGATGAGCGGCAGTCATCTTCGAGGCCAGGAGCCGGAAGGCCGGAACGACCTCCATGTCAATGCCGTCGAGGACGGTTATCAGAGCCGGTATCTTCAGGGTATCGATTTCCTCGATCGCCGCAGGATCTCTTGGGTCGATGGCCCTGACCCCACTTTCCTCGATGATTATCTCGGGCTGAAAGTCACCCAGTTTGTCGAGCTTGTGGGCGAGGGCTTCCCATTTGTGCCTGCTGGTAAGCACCCTGAATACCTTGTCTCCACCTAGTTCATGGCCATTGATCTCAACTACATTACTGGCGCGCCTTCGATAGGAGAAGGGATCCCATGAGGGAGCCGTGGTCGCGGCGGTATCTTCCAGGAGAGAGCATGAGCCCGAGTCTCGGTTCTGGTTCTCAACGATCGCCTGGGCCACTGGGATTTCGTGGACCGGGTCTTCGGTCAGGGAAACTCGGATCGTGTCACCGATTCCATCGTTGAGTAGAGACCCAATTCCAATCGCGGATTTGATCCGGCCATCCTCGCCATCTCCGGCCTCCGTCACTCCAAGGTGTATCGGATAATTCCAGTCCGGGCCCTGCTCATCAAGGCGCGCAATCAGCAGGCGGTAGGCTTCGATCATGACCTTGGGATTAGAGGCCTTCATCGAGAAGATGAGATTATGGTAGTCAAGGTCCCGGGCAATCCGGACAAATTCAAGGGCGCTCTCCACCATGCCCAGGGGAGTATCCCCATACCGGTTCATGATCCGATCTGAGAGAGAGCCGTGATTGGTTCCCACCCGCATGGCGCGACCCATTTCCTTGCAAAGCTCTACGAGCGGAACGAATTTGAGCCGGATGCGATCTAGTTCTTCCTCATACTCGACATCCGAGTATTCGCGGACTTCAAATTTTTTCTTGTCCGCGTAGTTGCCCGGATTCACCCGGACCTTATCAACCCACTTGGCCGCTTCCAGCGCGGCATCTGGTTTGAAGTGAATATCTGCGACGAGGGGAACTTCACATCCAGCAGCTCTTACCCCGCTTCGGATATGCTCAAGATTGGCGGCGTATTTTCTGGTTTGGGCGGTAATTCGGACAATTTCACATCCAGCATTTGCGAGTTCGAGAACCTCGGCGACACAGGACTCGGTATCGAGCGTGTCTGCGGTGATCATGGATTGAACCCGGATTGGATTCCCACCGCCCACGCCCACGCCCCCAACATTCACTTCGCGCGAGCCTCTTCGCTGGTAGCGAAAGAGGTCTGGGCAGTAACTGAGATGGGAGGATTCGGTCATCCGGAGCCTTTTTATCGTGGATTAATATAGCTTACCCAGCAAGGGCACCGGATGTTTTCCCTCTTTTTTTTTTATGAGGGACAAATCCCTGTTCTTGTCGCGCTGCTCAAGTGTCCTCAAGCTGCTGCAATGAACCGAATTCTTCCATTTTTCTCTCTTACGGTGGTCCTCACCCACCTTTTTAGCCCTGTGTTGGCTCAGGATGAGCCAGCTACCCCTTCAGTCGAGAAGGTTCCCGGTGGCGAAAAGCCGGCCATAGAAGCGACGGATTTCATCCGAATCGATGAGAATGAGCAGTTCGCTCGCCTGCAAACCTCAATCACTGGATACCAAAAGGGGGATGTCACCGTCGACCTGATCGGAGCGGTGCATATTGCGGACAAGAAATATTATGAGACCCTTAATGCGTCCTTCGCCAAGTATGATGTTCTTCTCTTCGAAATGGTGGGGGGTGAGAATATCAACCAGAAAGAGGCTGCTCGGCAGGAGCAGCAAGGTGGAGATCTCCAGACAAATCTGCTGCGTGGAATGGTGGAGGGGATGTCGCGTTTTCTCAAACTCTCCAGTCAGGTTCAGATGATTGATTACTCGGCGAAGAACTTCGTTCACGCAGATCTGACGGCAAAGCAGTTTGCAAAGAAGCAGGACGCCAAAGGAGAGTCCCTTCTCAGCTTCGCGATGTCAGCGGCCCAGCAGGCGCAGAATGAAGGCGTGGAGCAACCCAGTCCGGCTAAGCTTTTCGCGGCGTTGCTCTCGGGAGACTCAAATATGCTTAAGCTCGAAATGATGAAAAACCTTGGGAATGGGGACGATCAGATTACGGCTCTCGCTGGAGACAATGTGATCATCGGGGATCGCAACGCCAAATGCATCAAGGTCCTTCGTAAGCAGGTAAAAAAAGGGCGCAAGACAATCGGGGTTTTTTACGGAGCGGCTCATAACCCCGACTTGGAGGCCCGCCTCTTAAAGATGGGCTATACCAAAGGCGGACAGGAGTGGCTGACTGCGTGGGACGTTCCAAAGAAGGGAAAGAGCCCTCGTAAGGCAGAGGAGAAGGAAGCCGAAAGTCCGGAGGAGCCGGAAAGTGCCCCCAAGGCTAAGTAGCGTCTCGGTGGTTCCATAGGAGGGCGGAGGCTGACCAGGGGGTCGCCTCATCGTAGGGGGTGTCGGCTAGGTCAAAGTTGACTGAAAGGGATGGTCACGATTGCACCGCTCTTAAAAAGGCCTCAGCCTGTGGGTCATAAGATTCTCCTATAAATGAGCACTAGCGCAGAAACTGCCCCTCAGAATCCGGGCCAGCTACAAGATGCCGTCCAGCGTGTCCGAGCGGAACTCGGGAAGGTGATTATCGGACAGGACGAGGTCATTAACGAGGTGATGATCGCCATTCTCACTCGCAGTCATGCCCTTCTTGTAGGGGTTCCGGGTCTGGCCAAGACTCTTCTGATCTCGAGTCTGGCGGAGTCTCTGGATCTATCCTTCAAGCGTATTCAGTTTACGCCCGACCTGATGCCTTCCGACATCACGGGAACCGAAGTAATCTACTCCGACCCGGAGACTAATGAGCGGCAGTTCAAGTTCCTGCCGGGGCCGATTTTCGCCAACATTATTCTGGCGGATGAGATCAACCGGACGCCCCCCAAGACCCAGGCTTCCATGCTTGAATCCATGCAGGAGCGAAAGGTGACGGTAGGCGGAGAAGATCACCCGCTTCCGGAGCCCTTCTTTGTTCTCGCCACGCAAAACCCGATCGAACAGGAGGGCACCTATCCACTGCCAGAGGCCCAGCTGGACCGCTTCATGTTC
This sequence comes from Akkermansiaceae bacterium UBA5689, assembly GCA_002420305.1. GTDB lineage: Bacteria > Verrucomicrobiota > Verrucomicrobiia > Verrucomicrobiales > Akkermansiaceae > Roseibacillus_B. The sequence continues at coordinate 17,886 of DIHT01000105.1, forward strand.
ATGATCAAGGTAGACTACCCCGGGGAGGAAGAGGAGTTTCAGATCCTCAAGGCGTATACCGGGAACGAAGGGGCCCGCCCGGATCCCGTCCTTGGGGCTGGTGAAATTCTCGACATGCAGCGAGCCGTTCGCGACATGCCGGTTGCAGATCATATCCTACGCTATGCGGAAAGGCTGGTGCGGGTTACGCGGCCGGGCTCCGAAGAAGCTCTTGAATTCTGCTCCAAGTGGCTGACGTGGGGAGCGGGCCCTCGGGCCGGCTTGAACCTGGTGCTGGCAGCCAAGGCAAATGCCCTTCTCAATGGGCAGAGTCATGTGAGTTGTGACGATGTGGCCACGGTCGCCCCTCCCATTTTCCGTCATCGCATCATTCCTAATTTCAGCGCTCAGAGCGAAGGGCTGACTGCGGATGATATTACTTCCAAGATTCTCGAATCCGTGCCGAAAGACAGGAAACTGGACTAGGAGTTGCGTCCTGTTCATAGTGCAGGCTCCCTTTTTAACTTTCCCGGCAACGCTTTTTATCCGTGGACGCCGAAACCCGAAAACTTCTTGATCCCCGCGCTATCGCCAGGGCGGAAGCTCTGGGAATGAACGCACGGTTCATTGTGGAGGGTTACATGGCGGGGGAGCACAAATCCCCATACAGGGGCTTCGCCATAGAGTTTGCCCAGCATCGGGAATATGCTCCAGGTGATGATGTCAGGCACCTCGATTGGAAGGTTCAGGCCAAGACGGAGCGCTATTACATCAAGCAGTATGAGCAGGAGACCAATTTTGTCGCGCACCTCCTGCTTGATGGCAGCGAGAGCATGAAATACGGCTCGGGGGAGATCAGCAAATTGGAGTACGGCAAGATGATGGCGGCCTGCCTTGCCTATCTCATTCTTCATCAGCGAGATGCCGTGGCACTTGGAATCTTTGATGAAGAGGTCCAGGAATACCTCCCTCGCAGCGACAATCGCGATAACCTTTTCCGGATCATGGATCGGCTTGCCGGGTTTGAACCTCTTCGCGGAACTCGCCTTGCCCCGGTCCTGCATGGGATGGCTGGCCAGATCAAGCGCAAGGGAATCGTTATTGTGATCAGCGATTTCTTTGATGACGAGGAGGAGCTCCTGCAGAGTGTGCAGCACCTCAGGTTCAAGGGGCACGAAGTGATCATGATGCAGGTTCTCGATCCCTGCGAAATCGATTTCCCTTTCATTGGGAATGTGGAGTTTGAGGGCTTGGAAGATCTTCCGCTCATCCGAACGCGTCCGAGCCAGATCAAAAAAAGCTACCATCGTGAGTTCGAAAAATTCCGGGAACGATTGCGGTCAGATGTAGAGCGTCACCAGTGCCATTTTGTCGGGGTGCGGACGGATCAACCTCTCGACAAGGTTCTGGCTAATTACCTCACCTTCAGGAAAAGTACAGCTGGCTGATCGTCATGAACTTCCTGAATCAGGCATTACTATGGGGTCTCGCAGCAGTTTCGCTCCCCGTTGTCATCCACCTTTTGAACCGCCGGCGTTTTCGCAAGGTGCCGTGGGCCGCGATGCGTTTTTTAAAGGTCAGTGTAGAGCAGAACCAGAGACGGATGAAGCTGGAGGACTGGATTCTTCTTCTTGTGCGTTGTGCCATGATCGCTCTTCTCGCGTTTCTGATGGCCCGGCCGGTGATGGAGGGGTTATCGGGTGTTCCTGGGTCCAAGGTGGCCGCTGCCATCATAGTAGATAATTCAGCGAGCATGGGAACACGTGAGAACGAATCCACCCGGCTCGCCCGAGCTCAGGAGGCGGCTCATGCGATTCTCTCCGGGTTGCCGGGTGGAACTTCGGTGGCTCTTGCGGGTGCCTTTCACGCGCACGAAGCGACCAACGATCTTGCACTGGTAGCCTCTCGCATCGATGAAATTTCGCAGACCGATCGCCATGCTGACCTGCAGCAGTCATTAGAGGTGGCAGCCCGCAGCTTGAAGGGGCAGGCGGCATCCGTGAAGGAACTCTATCTCGTTACTGATGCCCATGCCCCGGAGTGGGGGAACTTTGCGGCGCTCGAGGCCCGGTTACGGGATATCGCGATGGGGGTAAAAGTGCATCTGGTTACGGTGGGAGCGCCGGTCAGGTCCAATCTGGCCATTAGTAGCCTCAGGCCTGCGGCGACCCTGCCTTCCGTGAATCAGCCGTTCCGTGTCGATGTGGATGTCACTAACCATGGGTCTGTGTCGATGTCGGCGGTCCCGGTGAAACTACTGGTGGATGGCCAGGTGGAGGGCGAGCCGTGGATCATCAATGAATTGAAGCCGGGAGGCAGCCAGAGTGCCACCCTGTATGCCTCTCTTCCCAGCCCGGGATATCACCGGGTTACCGTGATGCTGGAGGGAGATGAGATGCCTTTCGACGATCGTCGGACGGTGGTGATGAATGCGAGAGAAGAGGTGAGTGTGTTACTGGTCGACGGGGACCCCGGGCAGGAGGCCCGGGATTCGGAAACCTTCTTTCTTCGCCACGCCTTGGCGCCGGTTCCTGAGGAGGAGCAGGCTGACTACCCTGTGCAGCCAAGCATTGTTTCTGTCTCGGATCTTGGAGGGGAGAACCTCGATCAGCACCACGCTGTTGTTCTGGCTAATGTTGCGGATGTTCCGCTGGGCTTTGCGGACCGTCTCGCCTCTTATGTGGAGGCCGGGGGAGGATTAATTATTTTTGCAGGAGGGAATCTCCGACCGGAATCCTACAATACCCTTCTGCATAGAAAGCATGGTCTTCTGCCCATTACTTTTTCTCCCGATAGAGTGGTCCCTGCGGAGCCACGTAGAGCGGTCCCTACGGAGACCAACCCTCTCGAGCTCGATGGTGACCTCCTTGCGGGGGTGGTGTTTCGCGACGCGCTGGAGCTGGAGGCTGGTGACAGGGAGTATCGACCGGCTTTGCGTTATGATGACGGTGAACTTGCTCTTGTTGAGAGTGAGTATGGCCGGGGCAAGGTCTTT
>DIHT01000156.1 GCA_002420305.1 Akkermansiaceae bacterium UBA5689
CCTACAGGCTGATGACAACTACTGAAAGACTGGGAAACTACGTGAATCGCCGATCATTTCTTGGGTCGACAGGTTTCGGACTCGGATCTGCCGCCCTCCTCTCCCTGCTTGGTCGTGATGCCCTGGGAAATGCGATTGATACATCCTACGATGGAATCGCAGGCCTGCCGCACCATGATGCCAAGATCAAAAGAGTGATTTTCCTGACCATGGCCGGAGGTCCTTCACATCTGGAAACCTTTGATTACAAGCCAAAACTGGATGAACTCAATGGCAAGCCCATGCCTGAATCCTTTACCAAGGGCCAGCCTATCGCCCAGCTGCAGGGCCAGCATCTCAAGGTACAGGGCCACCTCACAAAGTTTCAGGAGTTTGGCAAAGGGCAGTTTATTTCCGACTTTCTTCCATATCATCGAAAGATGGCTGACAAGATCTGTGTGGTGAAATCCATGCTCACCGAGCAGATCAACCACGACCCAGCCCACACTTTCATGAACACCGGGTCTGCCATCAGCGGACGCCCCTCCATGGGCGCATGGATCAACTACGGTCTCGGTAGCGACAGCGAGGACCTCCCCGGGTTCGTTGTCATGTCAAGCGTAGGTGGGCGTAACCCCCAGCCCATTGCCGCCCGGCAATGGGGCACGGGTTTTCTCCCCAGCCGCCATCAAGGTGTCGAATTCAACAGTACCGGAGACCCGGTTCATTATGTCACCCGTCCTGCCGGCATATCCGAGAAACATCAACAGGCTCTCGTTCAGTCCATTCAGCAACTGGACAGTCGGCGCAACGAGATGGTCGACAACCCTGAAATCAAGGCCCGTATCGCGGCCTACGAAATGGCTTTCCGTATGCAGGCCAGTGTTCCGGAGCTCACCGACGTTTCAGACGAACCACAGCATGTTCTCGATATGTATGGCGCTAAGCCGGGTGATGGCTCTTTCGCATCAAATTGCCTTCTGGCTCGTAGACTTGCAGAAAAGGGAGTCCGTTTCATTCAGCTCTATCACCGGGGATGGGATCATCACGGCGGTCTGGTGAAATACATGAATACCTGCTGCGGGCTCACCGATAAGCCCACGTGGGCGCTACTGACCGACTTGCAACAGCGCGGGATGCTGGACGAAACCCTGATCGTCTGGGGTGGAGAATTCGGAAGGACCCCGATGTTTCAGGGAAAAGGTGGGGCCGGGCGGGATCATCATATGAAAGGATTTTCAATGTGGTTGGCCGGCGGGGGTATCCAAGGCGGGACAGCCTATGGGGAGACTGACGAACTTGGATATGCCTCCGTGAAGGATATCGTTCATGTCCGTGACCTGCATGCCACCATGCTTCATCTGCTGGGAATTGATCATAATCGGTTTTCCGTGAAGTTTCAGGGATTGGATATGCGGCTTACCGGGGTAGAACCCGCAAGAGTCGTGCAGGGAGTTTTGAGCTAGGCGGAGTGCCAAACACACCCGTATTGGCCCCATAATCGGCTGCGCTCCCACGAAAACAGGACCCACTGGCGAAACCCAGTTCTTGCGAACTCTCACGGCCCCCGTTACTTAAGAGGCGCTATGCGCCTAACCATCACTGCGCTTACTCTCCTCGCCTCTCTACCCGCGGTGGCAGCTCCCCTGTCCTACAACAGAGACGTCCGACCTATTCTGGCTGAAAACTGTTTCTCGTGTCACGGTCCGGACAAAAATGCCCGCGAAGCCAAGCTCAGACTGGACATCAGGGCAGATGCCTTGGCCTCGAAAGCATTCGTTCCTGGCGACCCAGAAGAATCAGAAATCATTCATCGGATCTACACAGAGGACACCGAGGAAATCATGCCTCCCCCCGAATCTCACAGGGTGCTCACCTCCGCTCAGAAAAAGATCCTGTCTGAATGGGTAGAACAGGGCGCGGAGTATGAACCGCATTGGGCCTACATAGTTCCCAAAAGACCAGAAGTTCCCAAGGCGGGAGCCACTCACCCTATCGATAACTTCATTCTCGCGGGAATGCCTGAGGTCAGCCGCAAGCTATCACCGCGAGCGGACACGAACACTCTGAGAAAAAGGATTTCCTTCGACCTTACGGGGCTTCCGGCATCCTTCGAGGAAATCGAGAAATCGAATGCTCAATCCTCCATCGACCACTTTCTCTCCTCTCCTCATTTTGGAGAGCGGATGGCAGTCATGTGGCTCGACCTCGCACGATACGCCGATAGCCATGGTTACCATAGTGACAAGACTTGGAGTATGACGCCCTACCGGGACTATGTCATCCGCGCCTTCAATAGCAATAAGCCCTACGATACCTTTATTGTAGAGCAGCTCGCAGGGGACCTTCTCGAGAAGCCCTCGACTGAGCAATACGTGGCCACCGGCTTCAACAGAGTGAACCAGCTCTCCGAGGAAGGGGGAATTCAGGATGCCGAATACATCGCCAAGTATTATGCCGAGAGAGTAAGGACGACCTCTGTCGCTTTCCTCGGTTCAACAATGGGGTGCTCCGAGTGCCATGATCACAAATTTGATCCTTTTACTGCCAAGGACTTCTATTCCATGGAAGCCTTCTTCTCCGACATCTATGAGAAGGGTGCCTATAATGGGGATGGCCGCTACAATGCCGGTGCGGATATAAAGAACTACCCGGGCTTCAAACTGGACAAGTGGGGGCCGGCCCTCGACGTCCCCGAGCCCAAGGATACGAATGAGTTGACCCGGATCGAGAAGGAGAAGCGACTCCTCGAAAAAGAACTGGAAGTGACAGGACCCGGCTTGGAAAAAGAGTTTCTCACGTGGATGGATGATTTGCGGGCGAAAATTTCAGCCAGCAAGCCAAAGGATCTGACCATTCTTGATGACAACGAGCTTCCCCTCGAAAAAGTCCAGACAGTCACCGACAACGTGCATTCTGGCAAGATCGCTCGGCGACAGACAAGCAATGGCCTTGTTCAACACATTGTAGACGCCAGCAGCAAACCAGTCAGCCTTGGTAATGGGGAACAGCTGTTTGCCCATGTCTGGCTCGACCCCAAGAATCCTCCACGCCAGATCATGCTCCAGTTTAATGCAGACAACTCTTGGGAGCACCGAGTCTGGTGGGGTGAAGATCTCATTCCCTACGGCAAGGGAAGTAATGGACCAGACCACCACCGGGGCGGTGACCTTCCCGCGTTGGGCAAGTGGGTTCGGATCGAGGTATCTGCCGAAAAGGTTGGCCTTCCTGCTGGAACAAAAATCACCCAACTAGCCTACACCCAACACGGAGGAATCGTCCTGTGGGATCTGGCAGGACGAACGACCAGTGATGCCAGTGCCGCACTCGCGGGTATTCCAGATAAACTTAGGAAGCAGTTGCTTGCAGGAGAGAGTAAAAAGCTCGGTGCCAGTATTCGCGAGCCATTGCTTAATCACTTCCGGACGGTTGCGCCTTCTCTTCAACCGGTCCGGGACAAGATTGCCAAACTGGACCAGCAGGCAAAGGGGGCTATGGGCTCTACCCGCATGACCCTTGTGACACTCTCAACCAATCCTCGCGAGATACGGATCCTACCCAGAGGAGACTGGATGGATCGATCGGGGCCGGTCGTTGAACCCGCACTCCCAGCTTTCCTTTCCGGTGGTAAGCAAGAATCTAAATCCAAAGGGGATCGGCTGACACGCCTTGATCTCGCCCAATGGATCTCCTCGAAGGATAACCCTCTCACCGCCCGGGCCTTCGTCAACCGGGTGTGGGCTCTTTTTCTAGGAACTGGTCTGTCGCGGGACCTGCAGGATCTCGGCAACCAGGGCCAATGGCCTACGCATCCTGAGCTCCTTGACTGGCTCGCCGTAGAATTCATGGAGAGTGATTGGGACATCAAGTATCTCGTCAAACTGATTCTTACCTCGGAAACCTACCAGCAATCCTCCAATGCTTCCCGGGATCTGACTGGTTCGGATCCCTACAACAAGCTCTACGCAAGACAGAATGCGCGCCGACTGCCTGCTGAGTTCATCCGCGATAACGCCCTCGCAGTCTCGGGCCTCCTTAATCCGATGATAGGTGGTGCAAGTGCCCGTCCCTACCAGCCGGCGGGCTACTACCGGGAACTGAACTTTCCCAAGCGAACCTACAAACAGGATAATAACCAGAATCAGTATCGCCGCGGAGTTTACATGCATTGGCAGAGAAGCTTCCTGCATCCTATGCTCGTCGCATTTGATGCACCCCCAAGGGAAGAGTGCACCGCAAGCCGCGAGAGTTCTAATACCCCACAACAGGCTCTTAACCTTCTCAATGATCCCACCTTCGTTGAGGCCGCGCGGGTTCTCGCGGAGAAGCTCACAGGGGACAGCCGACCGTTCAATGAGAGGCTGGAGCTTGGCTTTCAGGCACTTCTCCAACGCAAGCCTCATCCGGAAGAACACAAACTCCTGAAGGCTCTCTACGATAGACAGCTCAAGCGTTACATCCAAAGCCCTCAGGAAGCGAATGCACTTCTGAAAGTTGGGCTCCACCCGGCAGGAAGGGAAGCCAACCCAATGGATCTCGCGGCCTTCACCTCGGTCACCAGAGCTCTCCTCAATCTGCACGAAACCATTACGAGGTATTAATCTGGAGAACTCCCATAACTCTCAATCATGAACGAACAGCTGATCAATGCCATTAACCGGCGGACCTTTCTCAAGGGCTCCTCCTACTCCGTGGGCAGTGCTGCACTCGCCTATCTCCTGAGCCAGGAGTCACAGGGCGCCCCCCAGTGGAAGGGTGTCCTCGATGAAAAACTGCATTTCGCACCAAAAGCCAAGCGAGTCATTCATCTCTGTATGGCAGGTGGACCCTCTCACCTCGAAACTCTGGATCATAAACCAGAGCTGGCTCGCCTCAACGGAAAGCCGATGCCGGAGTCCTTCACCAAGGGACAGCAGCTCGCACAGCTTCAGGGAAGTCGCAACAAGCTCAAGTGCCTCGGCCCTCAACATGAATTTAAACCTTATGGTGAATGCGGGAGACTGATGTCCTCCGCCTTTCCCAATATTGGTTCGATCGCAGACGACATCGCCGTAATCAATTCGATGTCCACTGAGCAAATCAACCATGACCCAGCTCACACCTTCATGAACACCGGATCGGTCATTCCGGGCCGACCTTCAATGGGTTCCTGGCTGCTGTATGGACTCGGCGCCGACACCGATGAACTTCCCGGGTTTGTGGTGATGACCTCCTCCGGAGGTGGGCAGGATCAGCCCATCGCCGCCCGCCAGTGGCATAGTGGATTTCTTCCCTCTAGATTCCAAGGTGTCAAATTCAACTCCAAGGGGGATCCGGTTCACTACGTCAATAATCCTGCAGGGGTATCACGAGACAACCAGGGAGACCTCCTGAACACCATTAACGGACTGAACAACCTGTTGGGCCAGAGGCAGAATGACCCTGAGATTGCTACTCGGATCGCCCAGTATGAAATGGCCTTCAAGATGCAGGCTTCGGTTCCAGATCTTGTCGACGTATCCAAGGAGCCCAAGCATGTTTTTGACCTCTACGGCGCCAAGCCGGGAGACGGATCCTTCGCCTCCAACTGCCTTGTCGCGCGCCGCCTTGCCGAGCGTGGGGTTCGCTTTATCCAGCTCTATCACCGCGGCTGGGACCACCATGGCAACGTCAAGGGCGCAATCAATACCGTTGCCGGTCACATTGACAAGGCCACCGCCGCCTTGGTCAAGGACCTCAAGGAACGTGGACTACTCGAAGATACCCTCATTATCTGGGGAGGAGAGTTTGGACGGACTCCCATGGCGCAAGGCAGTGGACGAGATCACCATATTCAGGCCTTCTCAATCTGGATGGCCGGCGCCGGGATCAAGGGCGGTGCGAGCTGGGGCGAAACGGATGAACTTGGTTACGCGGTCGCCAAGGATCACGTCTCTGTCCATGACCTTCATGCCACCATGCTTCGGCAGCTTGGAATTAACCATGAACGACTCACCTACCGCTTCCAGGGACTGGACTTCCGTCTCACCGGAGTTGAAAAGGCTCGAGTCGTCGAAGAGGTGCTGAGCTGAGGCCCCACGCGGACCATCAGATTATTTACTACTTGGAGCCTGCTTCAGACCGGTTACCGCCAGGGCGCTCCTTCCTTCTCCGATCAGGGCAACAAGATTCGACAAGGCCTTGTCGAGAAATTCAGAACTGAAATTCTCGAGAAATCAAAGTCTGTAGACCCCAAATGCTCCATGAGCAATGGTCTCAATGGTGTTCTCGCCATGAAGTAGGGAAGACTTTGCGCCCCCTACCAGCCTGCTCCTTTTGTAAGGGTCTTGATCCGGCAGACATGAAAATCGGCCGTCATGTAGAGGGTCGACCCATCATCACCCCAGTTACAGTTTGCGGTGCGCTGACCAGTAAGGATATGTCCGAGGAGTTTCCCCTCTGGGGAAATCACGAGCACCCCACCCGGACCAGTCGTCCAGATTATCCCGTCCTTGTCTACTTTCATTCCATCGGGAGCTCCTGGATACTTCCGGGCCAACGTCGAGCAGTCNNCCTTCCTTCTCCGATCAGGGCAACCAGATCCTACAAGTTCTTGTCGAGAAATTCAGAACCGAAATTCTCGAGAATTCAAAGTCCACACACTCCAAATGCTCCATGGTCACTGGTCTCAATGGTGTTCTCGGATGAAGTAAGGAAGGAAATCGGGGAAGGCTTTGTGCCCCCTACCAACCTGCTCCCTTTGTAAGGGTCTTTATCCGGCAGACATGAAAATCGGCC
>DIHT01000017.1:0-1998 GCA_002420305.1 Akkermansiaceae bacterium UBA5689
CCCGGCGAAGAAAGCTCGAGATGGATTCAGATCTTGCGGGAATGGGAACCAGCCTCTCAAATGCACCACTCACAACACGATCACACCTAATGTCCGATTCCCGCTCCGCGAATACGATCAAGCTCTCCATTATGATGTTCCTCCAGTTCTTCACCTGGGGAGCATGGTTCGGGACGCTTGGGCTTTGTTTGCTTAGCAATCAACTGGGAGATTTTTCTGCAGGATCTTTTGGTTCAGCGCCGCTGGGAGCGATGATCGCGCCGTTGTTCTTGGGGTTAATCGCAGATCGCTTTTTTCCGTCACAGAAGGTGATGGGCGTCCTGTTTTTCATCGGAGGCGTTTTCCTGCTGATTATCCCGGGGGTAGCAAATGCTGGAAACGGGAAACTCATGGTCTGGCTGATGCTGGGCAATATGCTGTGCTACATGCCCACCCTTGGCCTCGGAAACTCGATCGCTTTTGCCAACCTCGATCGGCTTACATTCCCAAAAGTGAGGGTTTGGGGCACAATAGGTTGGATTGCCGCCGGCCTCGTAGTGGGAGTGCTGGGGTGGTCTGCCAAGTTCAACATGTTTTATCTCGCGGGTGCCGCTTCGCTGGCCTTGGGAGTATTCTCTTTTGCTCTCCCGCATACACCGGCCCCGGCGAAAGGGGAACCACTTAACCTCCGTGCTCTGCTGATGCTGGATGCCTTTGCACTCTTTAAGCGTCCTGCCTTTGCGGTATTTTTGATCTGCTCGATGCTGATCTGCATTCCTCTCGCGTATTACTACGGAACTATCCCCAATTACCTCCAGAACACGGGCTATCTGCAACCCGCGTCGACCATGACCATCGGGCAGATGTCGGAAATTTTCTTCATGCTCCTCATCCCCTTCTTTTTTCGGAAGCTGGGGGTCAAGTGGATGATTCTGGTAGGTATGCTCGCATGGGTTCTGCGGTATTTTCTTTTTGCTTTTGGGGCTCCGGACCAGGTCGTGTGGATGATCTTTCTGGGAGTCGCGCTCCACGGCATTTGCTACGATTTCTTCTTTGTCACTGGATTTATGTATACCGATAAAGTGGCAGACGCGAAGATCCGTAGTCAGGCGCAAAGCCTGCTCGTTTTCTTCACGCAGGGGATCGGGATGTATATCGGTTACGCAGTCACCTTTGGTGTGTATTACCAAGGGCCCGGCAAGCTTTTCTGGATCCCGGTCGACTTTTCAGGATGGGGAGATGGCGTCGGAAAATCTGCACAGCTTGAAGGTGCTATCAAGGAGGCTCGCGAAGCGTCGGATCCGGGAGTGTTTGAGCAACTCGGGCAGATGTTCTCCGTCGATATGCCGACGGGAACGGACAGTAACCTCATTGCGGACACGATGATGCAGTGGAAGTCATTCTGGATATTTCCTGCCGTTATGGCGGCCGTCATCACGGTCATTTTCTTCGTTGCCTTCTGGGACAAGATTTCAGTCTCGGATGACGATGAAAACACTGCCGGCGATGCCTCCGGAGGCCCTGAGTAGGCACTCCAACTTTTGACCCAGCCCATCTACAACGGAAACAGCTCGCAAGACCCTTACCACAAGTTACGTAAAACGAGACAGCATGAACCAGACACACACATTTTCCCGCCGCAAAACCCTGAAGGGACTGGCGGCACTTGCGACCATCCAGGTTGTTCCCAGCCATGTCGTTGGCGCAAATGGGAAGAAGCCGCCTAGTGAGCAGGTGACCAGGGGGATCATCGGGTGCGGAGGGATCTCTGGTTCGGGAGCCCACGTGGGACAGCAGGGGCCACTTTTGGCACTTTGTGACGTGGATAAGAACCATCTGGCGAATCGAACCAACGATGCCAAGAAACGCGGACATGACCCTAAGGGATATCACGACTTCCGCGAGCTGTGTGCCCGTGACGATATTGATGTGGTGCACATCTGTACGCCCCCCCACTGGCATGCGCTGCAGGCTATTGAGGCAGCAAAGCAGGGAAAGGATGTCTGGTGTGAGAAGCCC
>DIHT01000017.1:2070-5328 GCA_002420305.1 Akkermansiaceae bacterium UBA5689
ATCTCTGGTTCGGGAGCCCACGTGGGACAGCAGGGGCCACTTTTGGCACTTTGTGACGTGGATAAGAACCATCTGGCAAATCGAACCAACGATGCCAAGAAACGGGGACATGACCCCAAGGGGTATCATGATTTCCGTGAGCTGTGTGCCCGCGATGACATTGATGTAGTGCACATCTGCACGCCTCCCCACTGGCATGCGCTGCAGGCTATTGAGGCAGCAAAGCAAGGGAAGGATGTCTGGTGTGAGAAGCCCATGAGCCGGACCATCGGCGAGGGTATCGCAATGATGAAGGCGGTCCAGAAGCACAAGCGGATCTTTCGGATCAATACCTGGTTTCGCTTTGAGGGAGGTTTTTATGGAATGGGCACACCGGTGACTCCTCTCCGCAAGGCGGTCATGCATGGCCTCCTCGGGGATGGGCCACTCACTGTGACAGTCGGTGGCAACCAGGGCTTTAACTGGAAGTTCGGCTGGTCCGGCAAGGTGAACCTGCCCGAGGAAAAGATTCCTGACCACTTTGATTACAACATGTGGCTCGGCCCGGCGCCCGTGAAGCCCTACACCCGGCACCGAACGCATGGATCGTTTCGTGGTTACTGGGATTACGACGGGGGCGGTCTTGGAGATATGGGGCAGCACTATCTGGACCCGGTGCAGTATATTATCGGGAAGGATGAGGAGAGTCCGGTGGAGGTCTTTATCGATGCGGATAAACAGCATGGTGATGCAGTAGGGCGCTGGCGGCGCATCGAGTATAAGTATGCAGACGGAACGAAAATCATTCTTGATGGTGACAACCGGGAGAAAAATACTCCTTATATTAAGGGGTCAGAGGGGAGTATCAGCCGGGGGATGGCTTCTGATATCACGGGCTTGAAGGAGAAGCTTAAGGCTCTGAAGGACCCGGATCCACAGGTCACCGACTTCCATCAGGCGGTGCGGGAGCGCAAGACGTTTGCCCTCAATGAGAGCAATGGATTCCGTTCAGCATCGATCGTGAATCTTGGAGTGATCGCGCACCGCTCGAACAAAAGTTTCCGCTACGATCCGAAGACCTTCAAGATTGATGAGCCGGAGGCGGATCAGTATGTACACCAGAAGATGCGGGGTCCTTGGAAAGTGTAGCTTAGTCTTGCGGCTCCGTCTCGACTGGACATAGCGGAGATGATAGTGCGAACGTCTGCCTGCAATCTATGAGTAACAAGATTCGTATTCTATGTGTTGGTGCTGGCAACATGGGAAGCTCGCATGCACGGGCCTATCACAAGCTGGAGGAATTTGAGATTGTAGGCATTGTCACCCGGTCGCCTGAATCGCGCGGAAAGCTCAACGAGGAGCTGGGAGGGGGCTATCCGGAGTTCGGGGATTTCCATGAGGCCCTCGCTGAGACCAAGCCAGATGCAGTAAGCATATCAACCTATCCCGATACGCATGGTCCCTACGCGGAGGCGGCGTTTGCTGCCGGAGCGCATGTGTTCATTGAAAAGCCATTGGCGGAGACCGTGGCGGAGGCAGAGAGTATTGTGGCGAAGGCGAGGGAGAGCGGGAAGAAGCTGGTGATCGGCTACATTCTCCGGGTCCATCCGAGCTGGATCCGTTTTATTGAGATCGCCCGGACTCTGGGCAAGCCGCTGGTAATGCGGATGAACCTGAATCAACAAAGTTCAGGCTCGGCCTGGGAGACCCACCGCAATCTGATTTCCTCGATCTCTCCAATTGTTGACTGCGGGGTGCATTACGTTGACGTGATGTGTCAGATGACTCGTTCCCGGCCAGTCCGGGTGTCGGGCTTGGGGGCGCGGCTTACCGATGATATCCCCGAGGATAAAATCAATTATGGGCACTTGCAGGTGGCATTTGAGGACGGAAGTGTTGGGTGGTACGAGGCAGGGTGGGGCCCCATGATGAGTGAAATGGCCTTCTTTGTGAAGGACGTGGTGGGCCCCAAGGGCTGCGTTACCATCGAAGCTAAGGACGCAGGGAGCAAGGGCGCCTCTGCGGATGTTGATGCCCACAGCAAGACCGAGGCCCTTCGAATTCACCACAGTGAAATCGATGAGAACAAAGAGTTCACAAGGGAAGATGAGTGGATCGACATGAAAGACGAGCCTGACCACGATGAACTCTGCTTCCGCGAGCAGGAGTATTTTCTCAAGGCCATTCAGGAGGACCTTGACCTCGGCGATCATATGGAAGACGCCCTCAACTCGATGCGGATTGTGGCGGCGGCAGATGAATCTTACCGCACGGGAAAAACCGTGGAGCTCTAATCAATTTCAACCACACATAAACAACACGAACGCCATGAAAGCACTTGCTGCCTGCCTTATCGCCTTGTCCCTTCCCGCCTCCGCTGACTGGGTGGAGCTCTTCAATGGAAAGGACTTCACCAATTTCGGAGCTTCTGGAAAAACTGAGAAGAATGGGTATTTCGTCAAGGACGGGATCATTGAGTCGTCTGGCAAATCCAGAAACCTAATCACGGAGAAGCAGTATGCAGACTATATCCTCGAATTTGAATTTCAACTGACTGCTGGAGCCAACAACGGACTGGGGGTTCACTATCCGGGGAGTGGGGATGCAGCCTACACAGGGATGGAATTGCAGATTCTCGATAATACCGCGGATAAATATAAGAACCTGAAAGAATGGCAGTTTCACGGTTCAGTCTATTCTCTGGCGCCATCCCTCCGCGGGCATCTCGCTCCGGTAGGAGACTGGAACAAGCAGCGGGTCACAATCCGGGGGCCACGGCTCACGGTGGAGCTCAATGGAGTCTGTATTACCGACGTCAACCTAGAAGAGCTGAGTAAAAAGAAGCCCAAGCATCAGGGCGTTAAGCGCCGAAAGGGTCACATTTGCTTTGCTGGTCACGGCGATATCATCCGTGTCCGCAAAATGCGGATTGCGGAAATTTCCTTCGGGGAAGACAAGTCGGAAGCTTGGTATCAGCCGACCGGTAAGGCCGATGAGACGCTCGCGGGCCTGGGGTTCACGCCCGTCATGACGGGCGGATCTCTCCAAAACTTTGCGGAGGACGCGAACAACAAAGGCCACTGGACAGTTAAGGATGGATGGATCCTGCACTATGACGGGAAGGGGACCAACCTGTGGACCAGTAAGGAATATAAGGATTTCACCACTGTTGTGGACTGGCGTTGGACCGGGGAGCACAGCGGGAAAAGGAATCAGCCTGTTTTGTTGCTCAACGGCTTGCAAAAGACGGGGGCTGATAAGAAAGGCGTGACCGCGGAG
>DIHT01000129.1 GCA_002420305.1 Akkermansiaceae bacterium UBA5689
GGGCTTCTTAGCGGCCTTCTTAGCAGGTTTGCGCTTTGCAGCAGGTTTCCGCTTTGCAGCGGGTTTTCTTTTTGTGGTCTTCTTCTTTGCAGCCATGGCTCTTTGCTGTTTGAGTTTGCGCTCAACGGCGGTTCTCTCATCTGGAGCTAACACTTCGTCAGAGAGTAAGTGGAGAATAGCGCGACCTGCACTGCCTCCGAAAGCGTTTAAGAGAAAATCTTTTGCTAGTGGAGAGACGATACTTTCTTGACTTTTAGTTGCTTTGTAGATGTACACTCGTCCTTCGCGTGTGTGTTTCACGAGTTGCTTACGCTCGAGGCCTTGCATCACCGAGAGCACAGTCGTGTAAGCGCGCGGTTTTTCATCGGGGAGATGATCACGAATCACAGCGACTGTTGACGGACCTAGAGAGTAGAGAACCGAGAGTGCTTGCAGCTCGAGTTGGGATGGGCGGGATTGATCCAGCATGTGATGATGTTTCGCGTGGAGCCTTGCGAAGGGAGAAGTCTTAATCCGAATCTAGCGGGGCGCATTGGGAGAGAGATCCTCGATAAAATGCTATTTTTCTAGTGTTTTAACGCTTGCAGCGATAGTTCCAGAGCGATCGTTTCGCAAAGCTTCCGGAACTCTTTGCGGCAACAGAAAGAATCTGATCGTAAAGAAAAGATGAGTGCGAGCCTTTCCGCGAGAGGTCAGGGAGTTGGCTTGATCCGTGGGCGTTCTAATTTTGGATCGACCTTCTTCAGTGTAGACCAGAGAAGCTTCTCTGATGGATGACCACTGAATAAAACAGATCCATCCCTTTGTAGAATGGTGATGGTTGGAAGCTCAAGGACGCGTAGTTTTCGCGCGAGAGATTGCTTGGAGTTATCCACAACCCAGTCGCCAGGTTTGCGCGGCATGAGCTCGGTACAAAACTTCCGTGCTTCACTCAACGCTTCATTGTCTGGCTCAATGAGGATTGAAGTCACCGGAATTTTGTGAGTTCCCAGTGTTTCAACCATCGCAAGAAAGTCAGGGAGATAGGCCTCCGACTCTGTACTCCATGGCGACCAGAAATGCATCACCAGGTAATCGCTGGCCCCAAACAAGGTTCTCAGAAGCACTTTTTTTTCATCGGCCTGCCTCATGTAGACTTGGTCAAGATTCACCTTGAGACTATCGAGAGCCTGCTCGCGGCGCAGCCGATCGATATGCGGCGCGAATGCCGTCGCTTGTCGAGGACTCAGCCAGAAGGCTTCCTTAATATGGTTTTTGAATTCGGTAAGCTCTCCTTTTTGCAGAGCTTCAAGAGCGAAGCAGTATTCGATTATCGAAAAGAACTCTTCCGGAACACTGAAGATAACGGAGTCGTCTATTCTGAAGGATTCTTTCTGCGCCTCGAGTACGGGACCAAGAGCTGCTACCGCCGCGAAGTCTTCCTGATCAACGAGGAAAAGAAAGCGAGCCTCCAGAGTAACCTGCCTCGCTAAGCCACCCGCTTCAGCGGCTTGGATAGCATCATTCAGTTTGCTCTCATTATCCGCTTCGAAAAGATTCTGGATGAGAACTTCCCGATTCCCTTGACCTCGGATCTCCTGGGAGGGTCCGGGCAGTGAAAGGGAAAATAGAAGCAGTACGGACAAAGAAGTTCGTACCATGGTGGAGAGGCGCTGAATCAATTGTTGTTTGGAATCTGAAGAGTCTGCCCCGTTTGGATATTGGTTCCCGCAATACCATTGGCGGCTTGAATCGCCTCTACAGTTGTATTGTATCGCTTTGCCAGACCCCAGAGGGAGTCACCCTTTGCCACGCTGTGAGGCACGGTGTTTGCCGCTGGAACTCCGTCGGGGAAGGAAGGGATAGGTGCCGGAGTCGCTCCAGGAAGAGGTGGAATAGGAGCGGGGGCCGGGGGGCTATTCAGGACTGTAGGCAGTGGCTGATAGGGAGCCCCTTCAGGTCCTGCGCCGGGGATCCCAAAATCATCGACCTGACCGTAAGGAGATTGTCCGGTCGCCTGCGCTGCCTTCAACTTCTTGTATTCAGCGTAGTCAGGGTCGAGTGCCGAACAGGAAACGAATACGATCGACAGTCCAATGGCTGAGTAGTGAGTCATCCTCATGAGAGGAAGAGTAATCTATTACTACGGAAATACGAAATATATTTTGCGGCTTTTCTAGCACATCGAATACGCTGGGCGAGGCGGAGAGCCTATTTTCCGATTTTGAAGAAGCGATCTACTGTAGTTTCGGTGTGAGCACAGAATTCTTCCAGTTGTTCCGAGCGCGCCAGCGAGATGGTTTCCGCAATATGCCGGACATAGGCTGGCTCACAGCGTTTCCCACGATACGGGACAGGAGCAAGGTAGGGGGAATCGGTTTCCACCATGATTCTTCCGGCTGGTGTTCTGCTGGCTGCGTCGACTACTCCAGCTGCCTTCTTGAAGGTGGCAATACCTGTGAACGAAACCAGCCCCCCCAACTCGAGAACGCGTTCTGCCTGTGAATAGGGTCCTGGAAAGCAGTGAAAGACAGCCTGCAGATCACTGGCAAACGGTTTATAGAGGGCGAGGGCATCGCTGAAGGAGGCATCTCCTACGCGGTCACGAGTATGAATAACGACATTCTGGCCCGTCTCTACAGCGAGCACAAAGTGCTGTCTGAGAAAGTCCCTCTGCCGCTGATGGTAGCTCCCATCGGTCCAGCCCTTTGGAGCTGGGTGAAAATAGTCGAGACCGGTTTCTCCGATTGCGGCAACACGATGATGAGTGGCGAATTCCTGAAGGGTTTCGAGATAGTCGTCGGGGGTCTCGTGTACGTCACAGGGATGAATCCCGACACACGCGTAGACCTCAGGAAATTTTTCTGCGATAGACAGGTTGCGGGGAATGTCCTCCAAGTTCGTCGCGAGGGTCATCATACGGTTGACTCCGGCGTCACGCGCACGATCGATGAGCGGGCCAAGTTCGTCCTCTGAAAACTTGTGAGAACCGAGGTGGCAATGACTATCGGTAAGCATCGCGAGCGGGAGCGTCTTTAAGAGTTTCTATTCCTGCAGAATCGTTTCTCCCCTGTAAAATCGTGCATAGGGGATGAAGATGATGGCGGTCAGGAACATCAATGCCGTGAAGAACCAGTAATAGGAAGCTCCCTCGAGGCGCTCTCCTCCGCCTGCGAAGACCGTCCGGTCGTAGGAGAATTCCCTGTCTCCTTTTGTCTGTCCAACCTCCATTCCTAGTTCGGCCTTGCGACGATCCAGCCAAGACTCTTCAGGGTGAAGGGCATCATGCCATGTTTTCACCTTTTCTTTCTCCGGCGCGGTTACTGCCAGGTTGATCCCGATGTCCCATCGGGTTTTTGTGATCCCGTCCGGCCCATCACTTGACACCCGGCAGTTCCGGCTTCCTTCCAGAAAGTAGCGTAGTGGATTTCCCCAAGGATCCAGAAGCCCCTTCACCAGATTTTTCCCCTCGTCGGGACGCGGTAGTTGATGGTCGTTTTCCCGTGACCACTGCTCGACACGATTTAGAGCCTCACCGAGTTGAACTTGACCGGGTATTTTCTTCACCAGTATGGAGCTGGTTTTATTTACCCCGTGGATGTCGTCTCCACTTCCTATTTTTTGATCATAGCCTGCGTAAGTCATGTGGTCATTGTCTACGCCCATCTTGAAGCCTTCAGGGAGAGAGATGGAATTCCCGGACTTGGCTCTTTCCTCAAACACTGTCATGATCTCTGTACTGGGAGAGCCGACTTGGATGTAGCGGTTTACGGCTGCGGTGAATAAATTTCCGAGTGACACGGCAAAAAGAAAGAGGCCAAGAACAAGAGATTTCATTGTTCGCGGGGCCTGAGTATAGGAAAACTCCAAAGCGACGATGGAAACCAGAACCTCCGCGGCGGTGAGAAGGCCGTAAGCGAGAATCTGCCACCCGATACTTGGGCGCTGCCCCGCATCAATCCAACCTTGGATTGTAGAGCTCAAGGCGAATGCCCCTGCCATGAGGAAAAGGCCTGCGCCGATTTTTCGCAGGGGTGTCAGCTTCACAACCCGCCCGAGACGGGGATAAAGGATGAAAGTGAACAAGGGGATAAAGGTAAGAATCAGGACTGGGTTGACTGCCTGGATCTGGGATTCAAGCCACTCAACCCCAAGGAAGGTCCGGTCCATTTCCTGAGCCTGGAAGATCCAGCGCGACGCGGTCTGGTCAAAGAGAGACCAGAACATCGCCACAAAAAGAAAGAGAATGAACAGCTTACCGACGGTTCTGAGACCCTCTTTACTGAACGTTTCCTTGAGGAATCGGCTTCTTGCGGGAGGAACATGAATAAATTTGCGCCGACCCAACCAGAATACGAGTGTAGCCAGGGCCATTAGCACGCCAGGAATTCCGAAGGCAAGGTGCGGGCCATACCACTTCAGTAACCAAGGGGTGAGAAGAGTGGAGAGGAACGCTCCCAGGTTGATAGACCAGTAAAAGTAGTTGAAGACCCTTGTAATCAGATTTTGGTTCGATGCTCCGAACTGGTCTCCAACGTGGGCGGATACACAGGACTTGATTCCTCCAGATCCGATAGAGATCAGAACGAGACCCGCCAGCAACCACATGACGGCATCTCCCTGAATACCCATGAGTGCGAGGGCCGCATGCCCGAAGCAGTAAACCACAGAGAGCCAGATGATTGTTCGATACTTGCCAAAAAAGGCGTCCGCAACGATTCCGCCGATAATGGGAGTGAGATAGACCGCAGAATTGAACAAATGAACTTTCTCCGTTGCCGCGGCCTCCGTCATAGCCTGACCGGGAGTATCGTTCATGAGCCACAGGTATTTCGTCATGAAGACTGCCAGAATGGTCTTCATTCCGTAGAAGCTGAATCTCTCGGCTGCTTCGTTGCCGATAATGTAGGGGATGCCCGAAGGCATTCTGTCCAGATTGGGGTCCGGGGAAGTGCGAGGTTTTGACATTACGGGTCGAGATTAGGCGCTGGATAGTTCATCGGAGTCCGAGCCCGGGTGCAACCGGAATTGAAAAACAGATCAATCTCTGGACGGGTGCTACCAGCGAATAGCAGCAGAAGCCCAAGTCAGGCCCGCTCCGAAAGCCACAAGCACGATATGATCTCCCGGGCCAAATTTTCCTGCACGATGCGACTCATCGAGAGCAATGGCGCATGCTGCAGCGGAGGTGTTGCCGTACTTGTGCAGATTCACGAAGACCCTGTCTTCGGGGATTTCGATGCGTTTGGTGACCGCCTCAATGATGCGCAGGTTAGCTTGGTGAGGAATGAGGAGTTTGATGTCCTCGGGTCGAAGACCGGAGCGTTCGATAACAGAGTTTGCAGAGTCCCGCATGCGAGTTACGGCCTGCTTAAATACATCGGTACCCACCATCGCAAGAGTGGAGAGGCGCTGATCAGCATTTTCCAGCGTAATGGGGCAGGCGGACCCCCCACCGGGAATATTCAACAGATCAGTTTGGCTGCCATCCGTGCCGGTATCTGTGGCCAGAATTTGGCCCCCTCCCGGCTCCGCCTCCTTCAGCACGGCAGCGCCGGCCCCGTCCCCGAAAAGTACGCAGGTAGAACGGTCGTCCCAGTTCACAAATGCTGAGAGTTTCTCAGCGCCAAGGATCAGTGCATTTTTACAGGTTCCCCCAGAGATCATTCGCTCCGCCAGTTTCATCGCGTAAAGGAATCCTGAGCAGGCCGCCGAGATATCGAAAGCGACTGCCTTGTGAGCTCCCAGATCATGCTGCACATAGCAGGCGGTCGCAGGTGTCAGCGTGTTCGGGGTAATAGTCGCGACAATAATGAGCTCTAAGTCAGAAGGGTCGAGTCCTGCCTGCTCAAGGGCTTTCCGAGATGCCTTGACCGCCATGTGCGAAGTAAACTCATCCTCGGCAGCAATGCGCCGTTCCTTGATTCCGGTCCGGGTAGTGATCCACTCGTCGGAGGTCTCAACCATGATTTCCAGATCGGAATTGGTTAGAACTCTTTCGGGGACGTAACTCCCCGTACCTGCGATTGCGACAGGGAGCTGCGAGGCCGATTCGCTCATGTGGGCTGAGTGAATGACAGCTTTGATGCTCGAGCAAGCCTCGCCTTCTCTAAAATAAAATGTAGCAGATGCGTCCCTCTGCCACTACAGAGGGAGTGAAGCTCTCAGCCAACGGCTTTCATTGCCTCCACAATGTGTGGATTGAGATCCTGCTTGATGGCCTCAGTAGCGACCCTGATAGCGTTTTGAATGGCAAGGGCAGAAGAGGATCCGTGAGCGATGATGCAAACGCCATTGACCCCGAGTAGCGGGCTTCCACCATAGGATTCGTAATTGAAACGGTCTTTGATGTCGCGAAAAGCGCCTTTCGCTAGCAAGGCCCCGGCCTGCCGAATCGGGTTGGAATTGAGCCCCTCACGAAGCCACTTGGACATGGCCTTTCCGGTAGCTCCGCAGGTCTTCAAGAGCACGTTGCCCACGAAGCCATCACAGAGGCAGACATCGAGCTTGGTCATGAAGAGGTCATATCCCTCCACGTTGCCTGACCAGCTGAAGGGAGCCTTACCGGACTCTACATACTTCCGGATCAGGGCAGAGGTTTCTTTGGTAAACTCGTTTCCCTTTTCCTCCTCTGCGCCGTTGGACATGATTCCTACAACGGGAGTTTCGATTTGCAAAACGTGTTGGGCGTAAGCGCTACCCATGATTGCATAGCCGAGAAGATGACTCGGTTTCGCGTCCGGATTAGCTCCTGCATCAAGGAGGTTGCATTGTCCGAACTCATTGGGGAGAGGTGAAGCAATTCCAGCGCGTTCCACTCCTTCGAGGTGACGGAGCTTCAGTGTGCATGCTGCTACCGCCGCGCCAGTATTTCCGGCGCTGACTACTGCGTCGGCCTGCCCTTCTTTTACCAGTTCAGTTGCGACCGCGATGGAGGACTGCTTTTTCCGTCTGACCGCATCAACTGCGGATTCGGACATTTCCACGACTTCTGGAGCGTGAACGATTTCGAGTCTCGGATCGATCAGGTTTTGCTCACGGCAACCCTGCTGGAGGGTTCCCTCGTCACCGACGAGAAAGAGCCGCTCGATGGCGGGGTAGAGATCGAGAGCATCTCGCGCACCACCTATGGTGACATCGGGTGCCCGATCCCCTCCCATAGCATCGAGGGCGATTTTCATGAGAAAGCCCAGTGGGCCAAAAGTTCCGATGGAGGAGTTGAGGCCCCGGTGGGAGAGCCACCACTGCGATTACATTACGTCAACGTCAAGAACCTGACGCTCGCGGTAGAACCCGCAGGACGGGCAGGCGATATGGCCTGGAACACGACTGCCACATTCGGGGCAGGTTTGAAGCAGAGGCTTCCGCCAGCGATTGGCACCCCTGCGCATGCGCTGTTTCATTTTCGACGTTCTGCGTTTTGGCACGGCCATGGCGATCTGGGGCAGTTAGGGTTGCTTATCGGAGTTTTCCAGCTCGTCGAGGGCAGCCCATCGACTGTCCCCCTCCGTGGCGGGCGGGTGATCTACATCATCCGTGGTGGGCTTGTCCACCGCTAAATAGCGCGGGTTGATTTCACACTTTACCGGCTCGTCTCCCTCGTCACACCTGGGATATGCTGGAAAACTCAGAAGAATCTCCTCTCGCAAGGCCTCCGTGGCGTCAATCTCCCCTCGAGTCCCTATTTCAAGGGCCATCGCAGCCTCGGGAAGGCTAATTGTCTTTCTGAAGGGCGTCAGGGTGCGCACGCACATGAACTCAAAAGGGGCCTTGAGACCGCCCTGTAGCAGAAGTTCATCGCCAAATCGTTGGACGTGGAGCTTAAAAACAAGGGGCCCGAGTGGCTTAGCGTCATTTTGCGGGAGATCAAAAATGGCCGCGGAGAGTTCGTCCTCAAGTAGCTGACCTTCCTCGGGTAACAGGGCGAGATCAATGACGAGCCGTTCCATGGCGTTAATGTAGATTGAATATTGAGAATGGACGATTGAAATAAGGGCTGTGGAGCGCATTCCCCCCCATGTCCTGCTAGGAGCTTACTCTGAAGGGGTATTTCCAATGTCTGAGGATGGGGAAATCCTTTGGTTTTCTCCCCGGAAGCGGGGCTTGATTCCACTTGATGGGAGGTTTCACATTCCCCATGGGTTAAAGCGGGTGCTCAGGAAACAGCCCTTTGAGGTGAGGTGGAACTCCGCATTCCGGGAGGTGATTGAAGCATGCGGAGAAAGAAAAGAAACTTGGATCGATGAGGCAATTGTCGAGAGCTATGTCCAACTGTACGAGATAGGTTTTGCCCACTCGGTTGAATGTTGGGATGCCGACGGGCTGCAGGGTGGGCTCTACGGTGTTTCCTTGGGTCAGGCTTTTTTCGGCGAATCCATGTTTTCGCGGAAAACGGATGCCAGCAAGGTAGCCCTTGTCCATCTCGTTGAGTGGCTTCGTGAAGAGCAGTATCTCATCCTAGATACCCAGTGGATGACTGATCATCTGCGCCAGTTTGGCGGCGAGGAGGTCCCACGCGAGGAATACCTTACGATACTCCAGGAGGCCCTTGAAGGAATTTACGAAGATCCGTCGTAGTGGACACGATGGAGGCAGTGGTCCGGTTGAGATCCTCGATAGCGGTGAAACCCCACTCCACTAGAACTGGGTGCATTCCAGCAGCCTGGGCTGTTTCAAAGTCGACAGTGGAGTCTCCGACGAATGCAACCTCTGAGGCCGGGACATTCATGGCGCGTGCGATAGAGAGAGCCCCGGCAGGATCGGGTTTGATGGGAACAGATTTCTTCTGACCGAGGATCCTTGTCCATGGTACCCACGAGAACATCCGTGTCATGATTTCCACTGTGTATCGGTGTGGTTTATTAGAGCAGACCGCCAGAGGCATTCCCTCGAGGTGTAGAGTCTCGAGTAACCTCCGGATTCCTGGATACAGGTGTGTGCCTGAGATGAGAGACTCTGAATAACAGGAGAGAAAGCTCTCATGAACCTCATCGACCAGAGAGTCGACAGGTTCTCCCCCAATACCCCGATGTACCAGCATCCGGCTTCCATTGCCTATGAACTGCTCTACCAGGTCAGGCGGGTGAGTTGACAGGTCGTGCTCCGCAAGGGCATGGTTCAGCGCCTCGGCAATACCCGGTAGAGAATTAACGAGAGTCCCGTCTAGATCAAAGATGGCTGCTCGCATCAGTAGCTAGAATATGGGGACACCTACTGTGAAAGCAGAGCCACTAGTGCTTCGTCACTGAAAGCGGCTGGATCCTCAGCTGCCTGCGAAAGCATTTCCTCGTCGAGAAGAGTGTCGAGGGGAGGGGTATCGAGTTCCTCTTGAAGAGGCAGGAGATCAACGCCTGCGCTTCCAGTAGAGGGTTCATCGCCGCTGAAAGTAATGAGAAGAGCGGCAACAAGAGAAGCCATTGACCCGGCGAGGAGAGGTCCGACCAGCGTCGGGCGCTTCCACCAGGAACGTTTCGCCTCGCTGGCCAGGCGGACTTCACGCATCACGTTCGAGACGAAAAGCGGGTCGATCTCTGCCGTCTCAGTCCTGTCCAGCAGGTCCCATACGGGATCATTCTCCCATGAGCTCTTCTCACGCTGGACGTTCATTGACATTGCAATACCGGACTTAACTCTCCCGCGCTGGGAAAGTTGCGAGGATTTGAGGGGAATTTTGTAAAAATATGGATGTGGGCTCCGGGGGTAAGAGCTCCTGCGGGGGACTCTACCTACTTATACCTAATTATAGTCCTTGGCCAGCTGATCGCGCACCATAAGAAGAAGTTTTTTGGTTGCGAGGATGCCTTCTTCCTCACTGATTTTACGGCCTTCATACTCAATACCAACATGGCCCCGGTAGCCTGCGTCGAGCACGAGCTGCAGTGCCTTTACGTAGTCGGTCTTGGTCTCGTTTCCCTTCGCGTCGAAGTTGTGGCTCTTGGCGCTGACACCCTTGGCAAAGGGCATGAGCTCCTTGATTCCCACATATCGATCGTAGCCTCCGAAGTTGCCGAAGTCGGGCAGAGACCCGCAATTTGGCAGGCCAACGTCCTTGAGAACCTTGGAGAGCCACTTGCCATTTGAGGAGAGGCCTCCGTGGTTTTCTACGATCACGTTGATTCCGTGTGTCTGTCCGAATTCAGAGAGTTCCCGCAATCCCTTGGTGGTATTGGCAGCCTTCTCCTCATCGGATTTTCCAACTCCGTGGGCATTGACCCGGATGGAGTGGCACCCGAGGAACTTGGCGGCCTCGACCCATTTCTTATGGTTGTCGATCACTTTCTGGCGCCGTGACACCTCTGCCTCCCCGAGGTGACCCTCTCCGTCAATCATGATGAGAAGGCTGCCTACTCCCAGGTCGTCACAGCGAGTTTTCAGTTCAGTAAGATATTTCTGATCCGTGGCCTTGTCCTTAAAGAACTGGTTCACGTATTCCACGGCGGTAATCCCAAATTTCTCCTTGGTGACCCGGGGAAAGTCGAGGTTGGTCATTTTCTTACTTCGAAGGGTCCGGTGGAGAGACCACTCTGCGAGCGAGAGATCAAAGAGAGGCTTGGACTTCTTGTGATGGTCGGCAGATGTCAGCTGCGGAAGAAGGAGTGCTCCGCCGGTGACAGCGCTTCGCTTCAGAAAAAGGCGTCTTGTGCTCATGGGGAGAAACTAGGCTGAGAGGTTCTCTGTGGGAAAGCTCCAAGTTTCTTCGTGGTCTAGGATGAAAAGGGGTGCCGGAGGCCTTTCGAGTCGGGAAGAGCAGGGAAAATCAGTGTGCGTTACTCCAATGGGAATCAAGTTGCAGTTGAGAAAGCGGGGTAAAGTAGGATACGGCTCATCCATGAGCATTACAACGAAACGTGGTGATGATGGGGGAACAGACCTCATGTTTGGCAAACGAACTGCAAAGGTGGGCAATAGGATTGAGGCCATCGGCTCGCTCGATGAGCTCAATGCGGCCCTTGGGTTGGTCCGGGCCGATGCGAATGCCTCCATGGCAAAATCGATCGATCTTCTACAGGGTTACCTTGTGGGACTGATGGGGGAGCTCGCCGTTCTTGCCGAGGATCTTGAAAAATATCGGACCTCGGGGCACCCATCTATCACGGGGGATGAGGTGAAACTGCTCGAGAATCTTGCCCGGGAGATGGAGGAAAGCGGGATCGTATTTGACGGCTGGGCTCGCCCGGGTGCCAAGGGGAGCCGGACCGGTGCTCAACTTGATTTTGCTCGAACCGTATGCCGCAGAGCGGAGCGTCGGGTTCTCGTCCTTGCGGAGGAACTCCCAAATACGAACATGCTGCTGTTTCTCAATCGTCTTTCAGACCTGCTGTGGCTTTACGCGCGTCATTGCGAAGCTGTTGATTAAGAGAGCCTCTTGAAATCATAAATAGGAATTTCAAATTCCTCGGAATCTTCTAACATCTCCTACCAATGAAGTTACCTGTTATCTTTCTGCTGATGGCTCTGGGGGTCTCACTGGCTTCCGCGGCTCCGAAGGTTCGCTGGCCGCGTGATGTTGTTGAATGGGAAAAACTCAAGGAGGCGAAGGAATTGGCCCAGAAGGAGGAGAAGGGTTTCGCCTTTATCTTCATCCCGACCGCATGGGACACGAAAGACTCGGGAGTGGTCCGGTCTGTCGATGCGACTAATGACGCTATTCGTGCTCTCAAGTCATTCTGCGTCGTGGTCAAGGGCAACTACCAGGAGGTGGTTGACGCTTCGCGAGGAAAGGAAAATGAGGTCCCCAAGGCCTTGATCACAGGCTTGAGTGGAGCGGGAAACTCCTATCCTCTGGTTGTGATTCTCGATGGGGCGATGAAGACCGTTCTCGGCAAAACCTCTGGCAACGATATCTATCAGGAGGGCAGTAAGGTGTTTCGTGATGCCAAAAAAATGCATCGCGAATTGTTGAAGAAAAAGGAAGACGAGCAGTAGGGCTTCTCTGAAGCGCTCAGATGCGATGAGATCCCGGGGCCCTGTGTTCTGCAGGTGCTTTGATTAAAGGATATCCCCGGCCTGATACGTAGCAGCTTCTGGATACCTCTCTTTGAGGTCGGCAACGGCATCAACAAAGGCGTCTACCTGGAAACTAGCGGCCCCGGTATTACCCTTGCCGGACTCGAATACCCTCTGGAGTTCATCGCGCGAGACAGGGATCCGATCATCAGCAGAAAGTCGGTCCAGTAGATCATTTCCGGTGATGGTTGCCTCCCGGAGATCTTTGGCTACGGCCAGTGCGTGCTCCTTGATTGCGGCATGGGCGGTCTCCCGACCAGCTCCCGCCTTGACCGCAGCCATCAGGAAAGAGGTGCTTAGCAGGAACGGCATGTAACGCTCGTTTTCCCTGCTGATGGTCCCGGGAAACACCTGCATCTGGTTCAGGATGGTCAGAAAGGTTTCGAGCAGGCCGTCTGCGGCAAAGAACGCATCGGGGAGCATGACTCTGCGCACGACCGAGCAGGATACATCGCCCTCGTTCCACTGCGCTCCACTCAGGCCTGCTCCCATTGCGAGATAGCCTTTCAAGATCACGTGAAAGCCATTGACCCTTTCGCACGACCTTGCGTTCATCTTATGAGGCATTGCACTTGAGCCCGTCTGTCCCTTGGCAAATCCCTCTGAAGCTAGCTCATGCCCTGCCATCAGGCGCAGGGTGGTACACATTGACGAGGGAGCAGCGGTGAGATCGGTGAGAATTGATACGGTTCTCATGTCCATGGACCTCGGGTAGACCTGACCTACGCAGACCCAGTCACCTGGTAACCCAAGGTGCAGAGCTACTTTCTGCTCGAGTTTCTTGACCTTCCCAACATCGCCATCGAAGAGAGACAGTTGATCCATCTGCGTGCCCACAGCCCCCTTTAATCCCCGGACAGGATAGCTTTCCACGAGCTGCTCGAGACGTTGCCGTGCGTCGAGAAGCTCCTCACCTGACATGGAGAGGCGCTTGCCGAAGGTTGTCGGTTGGGCCGCAACGTTATGGGTTCTGCCCGCCAGAATGACGTCCCTCCATTCATGAGCTCGTTTGGCGAGCGTGGTAAGGGAGGCAATGGCCTTGTCGTGAATCAGGCGAAGGGAGGAGAAAACCTGCAGCTGCTCCACATTCTCGGTGAGATCTCTGGAGGTCATCCCCTTGTGTATTTCCTGGTGGCCGGCAAGATCGTTGAATTCCTCGAGCCGGGCCTTGACGTCATGACGGGAAATGCGCTCGCGCTCCTCAATCGACTCCAAGTTGACCTTTGTCTTAACGGCTTCATAGGCCGCGATCGCTTCTTCCGTGATGGGGAGGCCAAGCTCCCTTTGAGCACGCATGACCGCGATCCAGAAGTCGCGCTCGAGGATGATACGGCCTTCGGCGGACCAGATCTCCTTCATGGCACGGGAAGCGTAGCGATCGGCTAGGACGTTCGGGATCATATCGGACTAGAGGGGTAAAGGAATGTCTCGTGGGTAGCAAGCCACACGACACTTTTGAGTTAGAACGCATGGAGGCCGCCCTAGCTGCGAGGGTTACATTGTGGTAGTTCCGGATGCTCAATCGCCGGCGAAGAGGTAGCCCTTGGGCACGACACGAAAGCCTCCGCCTTCGACGCCGTCCAGGAACCACTCTCCATCGAGCTCTTTCCCGTCATCGTTGATCTGGCCGCGGAGTTGAAAGCGCTGGCCGGCGAAGGTGATCTCTCCGGTCCCCTGGCCGCGCAGCTGGTATCTGCCTTTTCCCGCGAATTCATCCGCCAGCACCACTGCAGCTTTCTGACTTGCTTCGTTCGAGGGAGGATTTCCCCAAGGTGAGAGTTGGATCCCCAAGTCAAAAGGTTCGTCCGAATTGAAGCCCCGAGGAATCAGGGCGGTGCCTCGGTAGAACATCCTCTCGCCTGCTGTATCGATGGCGATATCCATGGGGGCAGTCCTGCGGTCGGGCAGCATGGTTATTCCGTGAGTGCTGCATGAGCTAAAGTGCATGGAGGCGATAACCACGCTTAGGAGGAGACCAACGGGTGAGAGATGCTTAGGAGGTAACATTCTGTCGTCAGTCTGCGTTCAGGGTCTTCGTGAGCTGGAGAATGAGGCTCTCGCGGAGAGGCTGAGCTTCGTCGGCAAGGTGGCGTTGCAACTTTTCATAGAGGCGCCGCCCCTCGGGGGTCTCCACTTTTATGGGGTCATAACTAAAACTGGTCAGGTCGTAGGGGCTTGCCCGCATATCAATTTCGCGTGCCTTGGTTGCAAGCCGGAAACAGTTCCAGAGAAGGTCGCTTGAGACCCATGGCAGTGACTTTGCAGCCCATTTGTAGAGGTCCATATTAGCATGAATACATCCGGGTTGTTCATTCTCCTCGCGGGCCCCGAGATCTGGCTGAAGGTGGTTCATTTCCTTGGCACCGGGGGCAAAAAAACGGAAGGCATCAAAGTGGCTGCAGTGGAGCGGACGAGAGTGAACGACGGCATCGATTGCTTTCCGTGGGAGGCGCAGGGGAACTGTTTCGCCATGACGGACTTCCGCGCCATCGTAGAGCATGGCCCATTCATGGAGCCCGTGACAGGCGAAGTTTGGAGGCCTTTTGGTGGTTGATTGAAGGATCTGAAGAGAGAATTCCAGGCGTTTGCGTGCTTTGGGAGCCAACTGGGTGGGATCAATCGAGCAGGTTCCTTCCCTGAAGAGATAGTGCGTTTGACGGAACATCTGGCGAGCTTCCGAGCAATCTTCGAGGTTTACCCCAATTCCTGGGTGCCACCGCTCCAGCTGGCCCAGAGAGAGTCGGTAATAGGTATGCAGGAAGTCATGAACCGGGTGCTTTTCACCGCGTGCTCTGCGATCCCTTGTGGGTTGTGTCCATGCCAGAGCCCGGGATCGGTGCTTGGCTGATTTTTGTAGCCAGTCCTCTGTTTTGAGTAGCGGCTGGGTGAGAGAACTCATTTTGAATGGCCCTTTTCCACAGAGATCAGGGCTTTCGCAAATTGTTCGCCGAGATCGAGGTAGCCGGCAGTGTCATAGTGCCAGGGGTCCGAGTTCCCGTAGGAGTCTGTCGAGGTAACGAGCGCTGCACTGGGGTCTGCTTCCACAAAGGAAGCCTGAGCCTTCCGTACGATGGCGCCAAATTTCCAGACTTTCCAGTCGGTGATACGCCCGATCACCACGGGGATCTTCGTTTTGGATTTACCCAGATCCTTGCGGATGAGGTTCATGAGTTCAGAGAGGTTGGACTCGTAGCGCCTGGCAACTTCCTCATTGTCCGCATCGCTCTCGCCCTGCATCCAGAGAATACCGGAGGGGACCAGCGTGTCGGGCTCCCCGTCATTATCAAGATCCTTGTCGGCAAAGGCATGCTTTAAGGTGGCTTGGAAGTGATCATACTGGTTGATGCCCTTACCTTCCCCTTCACCGCCATCCCATTCCGGATCCCAAGCCCCAAAGCGCTTCTGAGCTGCTGCTTTCGAGTCGATAGCGGTTCCCCCACGGGAGTATTTAATGAAGGCGATGTGGGCGCCGGGATATTGCTTCTTCAGTCTACGGGCGAGAGTGAGCTCCAGTCCGAAGCGATCCGAGTAGCTATGCTTTGACCCGTCAGACTTGAAGTTTCTTCCGTGTCCTGGTTGGAGCTTCAGCCAGGCACCGCGACCATCTGGCTTCTTGCCGTCGAGGCCCATATTCCCATGGAAGATGTAGACGTCTTTATAACCCTCCCCGCTCTTCAGGCTCTCCGGAAGTTCGGAGACTTTTCCATAACCATCCATATTTGACTGGCCGCCAAGATAGTAGAGTCGGAATTCCTTTGCAGCAGCGAGAAGCGACAGCCCGAGGAAAGCCAATAAGAGAGCCAGCAATTGTTTGTGCATTACCTTGCTGTAGCAGACAAAATACGTCTG
The DNA here is from genome assembly GCA_002420305.1 of Akkermansiaceae bacterium UBA5689. Lineage (GTDB taxonomy): Bacteria > Verrucomicrobiota > Verrucomicrobiia > Verrucomicrobiales > Akkermansiaceae > Roseibacillus_B. The sequence goes on from DIHT01000129.1 coordinate 15,835, forward strand.
TCGATCCTCGCGAATGGTTCGTGCGCGATCAGAGATCCACCAGTCTTTCGTATTGGAAGAACGCCTTGCGCCACCGGGTAATTTCGACACTGGCGAAGAGTCCTGCCGTCGAGAAAGGATCATCGCGGACAAAGTCTTCTGCTTCCGCCCTGGTTTCTACGTCCACGATCAGGATTCCACCGTTGGCGTGTGCTCCGTCGTCATCCAGTTTCGCTCCAGCGGCAAGCAGGATCGCCTTGTGCTCATCCAAGTAGGCTTTGTGGGCACTCTGGTGCTGATCTCTCAGGTCGGTGTGTCCGGGCTTGTCCCGGGTTATGATGGCAAATGGCATGGGGTGATTGTGGCGAGGGGAGAGCTCGTTTTGAACTTTTTCCGGTCCAGGGGTCTGATGTTACAGAGGAGGGTCCTCGACGCCAATCTGCTCAAAAATACCACGGGGAGCACCCCCAGGGATCGGGTCTGGTCGAATTTCATGAAGACCATGATCGTCAACGAGATAATAAAAAAAGTGTGCGGGGATTTTCACTGTTTTACCGGTGGCCGGGTAGGCTGGGAATCCGGGGAAGGCAAGGGTTTCGGAGTGGGTGCCACCCTGGTGCCACTTGACCCCGATTGCGCCCTGCCCGGTGCGAATGGGAGGGTCGTTGACATACTTCCAGTCGGGGAATCCCCGGTAGAGAGCTGCCAGAAAGGACAGGATCTCGCTGGACTCCATAGTCCGGGCGGGAGTGACGAACTGAATGTCTCCGGCAAAGCTGTCCTTGATCTTGGCCAGGTCGTGGCTACGAAGCCCATCCATGTAGAGGGCGAGGGGAGCGGGGATTTCTGCGGATGGGATCATTTCAGCGGCGTTCCTTTCGGACTCAATTCCGGCACTGTCCAAGGTGAGGTGCGTTGCACGATGGAAGACCGGATGGCCGCCACGCTCTCTTTAGAGATCTCCTCAGCCTGGTTTCCCCACACAGTTCGCGTGTAGTTCATGACGTCGGTGACCTCCTGATCTGTCAGTAGATTTTCGTGTCCCGGCATCATCCCGTTGTAGTTTTTGCCACCGGCTTTCAGGGGTCCCTGCAATCCTTTGAGGATAATCCGGATAGGAAGGTCCGCCGGTCCCAGAAGTCTCTTGGATCCAACGAGAGGAGGGAACGCCCCGGGCAGACCCTTGCCATCGGGCTGGTGGCAGGCGACGCAGGCAAGGTATACCTGTTGGCCGCGTTGGGCACTGGAGGAAAGAGAGGGGCTTGGGGGGGTGGGAGCGGGGGCGGTTGTTGCCTCGGTGAGTTGCCTAGCGAGAGTGGATTCGGATTGCAGGGCGACAAGGCGCAGCCCGTCAGAGATTACTTCCGGGTCTTGTCGCACTCTCTGCAGGGTGTTTTCGATGATCCTGCTGAGTAGTGCCCCAACCTTTCCATCCTGTTTTTTTTCAAGGAGCGCCCGGAGGAAGCCTTCCGGGTGACGGATGACGGCCAGGCGGATGGCGTCAGCAAGGTGCTTGCTCCGGGCGAGAGAAGGTTCAGAAATAACGAGTTTGAGGAGGTCCTTGCCGAGCTGAGGATCGGGATCAGCCTCAACCAATCGAAGGGCGGCAGCCTTGCGATCCATGGGGTTTCTTCCGGGGTCACACGCGCGCTCGAGGTTGAGTTCGAGGGTTTCCGAGCGGACCGGAACGATGGGATATTTAGATGCAGGCTCGTCCGCCTCTCCGAGCTCGAGGCGATGAGCGATCGCTGCGGTCTGAGTTGCGTCAGTTTCGCGGTGTGCGGAAGCGACCAGGAGGTGGAAACGGGCACGGGCAGACGAGGTCTCTCTTGCTGCGGCGACAAGCGTCCGGGATTCAAGCTTTTGGGAAAGGATCCGTTGGGCCGTTAAACGCCAGAAGAGATTCGGGTGCTCCAATGCTTCCAGTGCACTTTGCTCCCTGGTCAGGTCAGGGTAGGAGTCATCTGGAGTGCCGGTCGGGTAAATGCGGTAGATGCGACCATGTTCATGATCTCGATCGTCGGAGCGTAAGGCATTACCTTCTCCTCTTTCAAAGTGGTCGCGATAGGGGTTGTGATTACAGATAGGGTTATACCAGTCTGCCATCCAGACCGCACCATCTGGACCGACTTCTGCAGAGACCGGAGCAGACCAAGCATCGGCCGACGCGTAGAGATTATGTTCAAACCCTGTTGTCCGGAAGCGATCGCCATGTCGGGTAATTGTGGGGGCTGAGACGAGGTGCATCGGTGGTTCGCAGACGAGGACTCTTTGATTCCACCAGGACTTGGGGAACCGCCGGCTTGTGTAGACAGCGTGCCCTGCTGCCGAGGAATGTTTGCCCTTAGGACTGTTCTGGAAGTAATCCGAGGTAATGGGAGCAAGGTCTTCAGGCTCGTCGGCCTGGGCTACTTTCTGTCCCTTTCGACCTACCAGCTCAAAGTGGCGATTGGGGATGGAGAGATACCAGCTGGCGTTCCCGTTGGCGGTAGATCCTATGAGATCGCCATCCTCGGTGAAGCCCAAGCCCCAGGTGTTGTTGCTGGTGTTCTGAACGATCTCAAAATCGGAGCCGTCGGGAAGGAAGCGAAAGACGGCCTGAGAGGATTGATGCCGCGTTCCACCCACAGTGACATCGAGACCGCTGTAGCCCACTGTAGCATAGATCCAGCCATCGAATCCATGTCTGAGATTCGAGACGCAAGCATGGGTATCTCTTAGGCCGATTCCAGACCAGAGCACCTCTCGTTGATCGACCCGATCGTCACCATCTGTGTCTTTCAATAGAACCATGTCTGCGCCATCGGTAGCAATAGCTCCTCCAGATACGGGAAGGACGCTGGTGCAGATGTTGAGGCCCTCGGCGAAAACCGTGACCTTGTCAGCGACTCCATCGTTATCACGGTCCTCAAGAATCTTGATGCGATCCCGGGGAGTCTCGGATCCCACCTTATGGGGGTAGTCAAACGCCTCTACGACCCAGAGCCGACCCCGGTGATCCCAATTGATTGCAATCGGGTTGACCACCTGTGGTTCGGCCGCAAAAAGACGGATCTCAAATCCGCGGGGGACCTGCGCAAGCTTCAGAGAGTCGGAAGGAGTGAGGGGGTTTTGGATCTGATTGAGGGGTCCCACAGGATTCTGGGGATCCTTAGGGGCAGCTGCACGACGATACCGCAGAGTGGGAAGTTGGTGCGGAGAGAGCCAGCTCACCTTGTCATCCTTAGCTGTCCAGCGGATGGCTCGATGGATGAGATCGTGATACTCAGGCAGGTCCCAGCAGCGATGGTCATGGCCGCTGGCAGTATAGAACACCCGGCCCTTGCCGTAGGTC
>DIHT01000165.1:0-4170 GCA_002420305.1 Akkermansiaceae bacterium UBA5689
ACGGCGAACGTGAATGCGGAGCCTGTCGCTGAGATTACGCTGCTGAAGGATGTCTTCTTCTTTGAGTGGTGGGCGAGAGATGGAAGGGCATTGGGGGACGATGCACAGGGATACACAGAAACGTGGGATGTTCGTGGGCGATTGCCCATCCAGATGGAGCTCAGGGTTAAATTCGATGAGAATTCGGACGAGATAGTTCATCATTTCTGGCTTCCGCCCAAATTGAATCCAGAGAGTGTGGTCAGATCGCAACGCCGGGCGGCACCGCAGGGTGGGGCTGGAAACTCCGGTAGGAGCTCTTCCGGTCGCGATGCTGGTCGTGGGAGAGAAAGCGGAGACAGGCGTGATGGCCGAGGTAGTAGCCGCGGTAGTGATAGGGGAGCACCGACGCGTTCCGCTCCTCCAAGTAGAGGAAGTGGGAACCGACCTGCTCCGCCAAACCCAGGAGGGCCGGGGCGATGAAGATTGCATTTTTGTATCAGGAGGGAAAAGCGCCAGAGCAGGTTGGCCTTGCACCCGTGCGCGCGGGGCGGAGAGGGAGTACGATGGTTGCTGTTTTCTGGCTGATCAGCGTGATGGCCCTCTACATCTTTACCGCGATCCAATTGCTCGATTACGAGGACCGGCTGGTGTCGGGCCAGGTCGAAGGGACCAGAGCCAGCCAGATGGCTGAAATGGGGGTTTCGGTGGCCTGTAACCCGGTGGTTGAGCGTTCTGATTACCTTTTGCTCGAGCAGCAGTTTCCAGGTGACGTGGGGTTTACTGCCACGATCGAATCGGAAGGATCCCGCTTTAATATCAATTCCCTGTTGATGAACCGTGGAGATGGAGCAGATCCAGATAAGGCTCTTTTGAGGGAAATGTTTGTAGAATGGGGCGCGGAAGATGATTTTGCTCAGGAGGTGGTGGATGCCCTTGTGGACTGGGTAGATGAGAATGAGCTCGAAGAACTCAATGGGGCAGAATTTCCTTTCTACGAAGGCGAAGGTTTCCTGAATAGGCCCTATAACCGACCGTTTTACTCCCTTGATGAGATGCGATTGGTGCGAGGAATGGAGGACTTGGAGCGCATTTATCCCGGATGGAGGGATTGGTTCACGATCTGGAGCAGCGGAGGCCTGGACGTCAATGAGGCGGACCCGGAAAAGCTGGCCCGAGCAGCGGAGGTCTCCATCGATGATGCGGCGTCGATCCGGGATCGGGTCCTCGGGCCTGACATGATTCGAGGGACGGAGGATGATCAGCCTTTTAGTAATAGCAGAGAGGTCCTCGATTTGCTAGGGGTTCCGGAGATTCAGCGGATGATCGTGGAACCCCGTCTTACAGCCAACGACCCAACTACCCGTATCGAATCAACGGGCTGGTCCGGATTAGGGGGATCGCAGATCAAACGTCGGATTACCCTGATTGTCAGAAACAGGACGGGTCGTCCCTCAATTCTAGAGAGAAAAGTGGAACAGGTGCCATGAGCTCAAAGGCGAAAAAGAAAGGTGAAAAGGTTCTCCTGCTGCCCGGTTCCGAGGGATGGGAGGTTTGGACCGCAGAAGTGGGTGGAACAGGCTTCCGTCTTCATGAGCGCTCCGACGTGGTTCGAGTTCTCGATGTCGTCGGAATTCCGGCAGGGGAGTTGACGATGGCGTTTCCAGTACGGGATGTTTCGGCTTTGCCATTTCGTGCTGCTACCACGGATGATGCACTGCTCAGCGATCTCGCAGAAACCCATCTTGAAAGGATGGGTTCACGACCAGGAATCGACGCAGGTGTCCTGAGTGATACATTCAAGGTTGGGACGCGGGGAGAGGAAACCCTCGCCGTTCCGGTTGTCCTCGCGCCTCCCTTTGAGGGAGATCTTCCACGCCGGGCGCCAGAGAATTTCGATATCTCATCGAGGTGTCTCCCCATGCCTTCAACGGGGCTCGTAGTGTGGCGGGAGCTGGGGCGCTGGGTCTATGCCCTGGCTGTCGAGGGACAGCCTCTCGAATACGAAGCGCTGGCGATCAATCAGCTCAGTGAGGATGCGGGCCGGGAAATTCGTCTTGCGATGATGCAAATGGAGTTGCAGGGGTTGATCGAGACCCTTCCGCAACAGTGCACCGTCTGGGTGGGGGAGGGCGAAGCTCAGCCGCGTCCGGAGGAACTGCAATCTCTTGGCGAGGGTGTGGGCTTGTCCGGCCCTGCTACGGTCGAACGTAAGCCAGCCCCGGTAGTGCCAGACAGGTGCAGCCAATTGCTTCCTGCCGATGTTCGTGCGGATCGGGTCGCAAAGCGTAAAAAGCAGCAGGTCCTACTGGGTTCAGGAATTGCGGCGCTGGTGTATATCATTTTTATTGGGCTCTCTTTCGTGAGCTTATCGAGAGAAAAGGCGGCCGCTCAGAAGGCGAAGAACGACTACGCCCCATACGCCAATGTCTTTGAGAGAGGGGAGCGTCATCTCAAGAAGTGGCAGGAGCTGAGTCCGGTGATTGAGCAGGAGTATAGCACTGTAGAATTACTCTACCACTGTATCCGAGCACGGCGGGGAGAGGAGGGAGTGCGTCTGGATCGGGCGGACATTACGAATCAGGTCACCGTTGATGGTGATGGGCAACTCCAGCGGACTCTCGATATTCGCCTTCAGGGCAAAACCGATGAGCTGGGTCAGGCCAACGCGTTCGATGAGGCCTTGCAGGGAGCCAGAGGATTGATTGAGTTTCAGTGGAATATGCCTTCTGCGCAACAGAAGGGTGATAAATGGGCCTTCCAGTGGGGGGCTAGAGTGTCAAATTCTGAAGGGCTGTAGTAATGAATGAACGGGAGAAAAAACTGTTGATCGTGGTAGCTGTCCTCGTGTTTGGTCTCATCAATGTGGGTGCCTATAAGCTGTATTTTTTGCCGCAGAAAGAAGAGGCCCAGAAGAGCAAGGAGGAGTTCACGAGCAACAGACAGACTGCACTTGAAATGGAAAAAATTCAGGAGTCTCAGCGAGCAGAGATGGATTGGCTCGAGCGCAGTGAACAGAAAGTGATTAAGAGCTCGCAGCAGGCCCTTACAGACCTTGAGGCATTGGCAAACCGGGAGGCACAACGCAGGGGGCTCACAGTGAAGAGGGTAAAGCCTCTGCCAGCCTTGGAGGCTCCCCAATTAGAATTCCATCGTGCCCGGGTGGAGATCGAAGTGAGCGGGAGAGAGCAGGTCCTGTTTCAGTGGATTGACCGATTGAATACCCCTTCTGACCTGCGTGCCGCTACAACCCTGAGTATCAACCCTAAAAAGGACGATGACACTCAGGTCGATTGCCGTGTTACTCTTGAGCAATGGTTTCTGCCGAAGGAAAGATGGGACAGTGAGAACATTAGCGACGAAGGTTAAATCTTAACATTTGCATCATGAAAAAGCCTCCAAGAATACAATGGTTCCTCTGTCTTGTAGCAGGGCTGTTTCTTGTCCTGCCCCTCGGAGCTCAGGTCCCCAAGAAGCAACCGCTGGGACGTTATAGCGAGCTCTGGACCAAGTCTGCATTCACGATTCCCCCGCTGAAGGAAGTGGTGGAGATTGAAGAAGAGAATCCTCTGGAGGAATACACTCTCGCGGGAGCTTGCGAAGTAGAGGGTGGATGGTTTGTGGTCCTGATTAACAAGAAGGAGCGTGACAAGCGGATCCGGTTGCATCCGGGTGAGAATAATGAAGAAGGGTTCGAAGTGGTAAAGGTGGATCGAGGATCTTCCTACATGGATACACGAGTGGAGATCAAAAACCGCAGTGGCAAGATCGGAGCGGTGGAATACGATGAGAAATTTATCGTCCTCAAGAAAGCAACACCGAAGGCTCCGGCGGGCAAGAAGCCCACGGTTAAGCCGGGCCAGCGGCCACCTACTCCGCAGCGCCCTACGACGACATCAAAGCGCCCAACTAGCACCTCCTCAGGAGGAAAGCCTCGTGTCAGACGGATTCCAAGCCCTCCAAGTCGCTAACGCGCAGATAGTTTCACCCAGCAGTATAATGAGACCAATAATAGCACTCTCCCTCCTGTTCGCCCTGCTACCTCCATTGATGGCGCAGGAAAACGATCCGCCGGCTCCGCAAAATCCGCCGGTGCCTCCTGCTCCTGCGGGTGAGCCTCCAGTGGCTCCGCCTGCCCCTCCTGCTCCGGTTGCCCCAGCGGAGGCCCCCGCAGCTCCAGTAGAGGTTCCC
>DIHT01000165.1:4497-108810 GCA_002420305.1 Akkermansiaceae bacterium UBA5689
TCCAGTAGAGGTTCCCGCAGCTCCTGCTGTTCCTCCCCCGGGACTCGTGCCGCCTGCTCCTGGTGAAAACCCCATCAACCCGGAACCTCAGGACCCTGTTCCTGCGAAGGCCAAACCAGTGGCTGATAATGCACCCGATCCAAACCAGCCAGCCCAGTTGAATGCAGCGAACCTGAATGGTCAGGATATTGCAGACCTGTATTTCACTTACACAGGGAAGAAAGTCCTTGTGAGTCAGGAGGCCTCTGCGGCAGAGGTGTCTTTTATTGTCCCGGGGCAAATGACTTATGCTGAGGCAGCAAGAGTAATCGAAAAGCGCCTCGTGATGGAGGGGCTTGAAATTGTTCCCGACGATGATGATCCAAGCTTCGTCAAGCTCGTGCTCGCTAACTCGGCGACCAGTGGCCCGAAACCTCTTGGTCCTCCGGTTGGTGACGATATTGATCAGCTGGAAGGGAAGGTGTCCGCCGATGGTTTTGTGACCTACGTGATGGCGCTAACGTATCTCAAACCCGATGACGCACTGCGGGCGTTCCAATCTGTGGTTCAGCAGTTTGGCTCGGCGGGAACCGTCGCGGCTATTCCGAATGCGGGCTCCGTTGTTATCTCTGGTAATCTGCCTCTCGTTCGGATGCTGGTGGAATTGAAGGAGCGCATTGACGTTCCATCCGCACAGGTAGGGACTAAATTTGTGGAGGTGACCTTTGCTGATGTGGAGGACTTGGCAGCACGGTTAAATGAAATTTTTAACAGCCAGAGCCAGAACAGTAACGCCACCGCAGGGGTGCGCAGGACGACAAGTAATCCTGCAAATCCTGCTGCGCCACCATTGCCGGCTGCTGCTGCTGCTGCTGCCGCTGGGAATGCCGCTGCGAATGCCGCGGGCGGATCGTCCTCAGCGGGGGAGGATACCCCGATCAATATCATCGCGCAGCCGAGAACGAGTCGTATTTTCCTGATGGGCCGCCCGGTGGACATTCTCTTCGTAGAGGGTTTGATCGCAGACTTCGATGCGCCGAGTTCCAAGCGGAACTTCCTGCGTAAGAAGTTGAGGTATCTTCCTGTAACTGAGTTCATCCCCGTAGCTGCGGATGCGCTTGAGAGGACCCTTGAAAGTGCAGTGGGGGGAGCGGGGGCAAGTTCACGGCGTTCTACCGGAACAACCGGCCGGACCAGTGGAACAAGCAGTCGCCGGACCACCGGGACCAATACCACGGGTCGCTCCAACGTTGGGACTGGAGGAACTGGAGGAGGTTCCCGTGCACAACTCGCTCAGCAGGATATTCAGACTGCGCCAGAATCAATTCTCATCGGTAAGACGTTGCTGGTGGGAGATAACATTTCCAACAGCATCGTGGTGAATGGTCCTCCGCACCATATCGAGATCGTCCAGAGTCTCGTCGATGAGCTGGACCAGCCGTCAGAGCAGGTAGCGATCACGGCCGTCTTTGCGCGTTATGATCTTGGTAAGGATCGTAGCTTTGGAGTGGACCTGGGTCGCTTGCTGACCGGTGACAGTGATTTCAGAGGCGCTTTACAGAATCGAAATGGGGTTCCCTCGGTGATTGACCCTAATACCCTTCTCGATTTCAACTCCCTTCTTGGTGCTCCGGGAGCTGCCGCAGGTGGGCTTTCGGCATATGCTGTCATCGGTGACAACTTTGGGGTGTTCGTGAATGCGTTGGAGAGTAACCGAAACTTTACCGCAATCTCACGCCCAACGATTTTCACCACGAACAATGGCGTGGCGAGGATTAGTTCTGGTTCGCGAATCGCGGTTCCAACGAGTACTTTCCAGGGTGGAACCCAAACCGGGTTCTCAACGAATGTGGAGTTTCGTGATATCGTTCTCGAGCTGGAAGTTCGGCCGTTGGTGAATTCGGAGGATGAGGTAACTCTTGAGATCTCTCTCGTGAGGGACAATATCGGAGAGAACCGGGCTATTCAGGGATTTGGAGAAGTGCCCGACATCGATACCGATGAAATCTCCACCAGAGTAACAGTGCCTAACCGGTCGACGATTGTTCTTGGAGGTCTGATCACGGAGTCTGACACCCGGACAGGGTCAGGGGTTCCGTTCCTTAGTTCGATCCCGATTCTCAACAAGTTTCTTGGAGTAAACAGCAAGGATATTCTTCGCGAGGAGTTGGTGATTCTTATTCATCCGTCAATTCTTACGGATCCGTCCGAGGTGGCGGCTTACCAGAAAGCGTTTGATTCAGATAGCAAAGTTGCTCCAAGAGCCCGCGCTTCGGTCCAGAAGGGTGTTCTGCCGCCACGTGGGGCGCTGACGCCTGACGACACCGTAAAGAAAAAGACTGCCCCAGGCAGCATGATGACATCACCCGCGCATCGTGCCATGCGGAAGAAGAGTGGACGTTAGGCTAAGCCCCGGATAGTTCAGCTTTTTGTCCTATTGTGGATGGTTATTCAGCCATCTCGCACGAGGCGCTTGCCATGTGGCCCCGGAATCGCTTCATTAGCGCCCCAGCAAAATCCCACCTCCATGGCCGACCAATCCCCTCAAGAATCGAGTCCTGTTGAAATATCAGTAGCGGACCTCCCCAAGAATCTTGGGGATCTAGTTCTCAAGGCAGATGCTGCCATTGAGCAAAACAATTTGGGCTATGCGGTGAAAATTCTTTTGTCGGTTCTCAAGGCCGAGCCCGGGTTTGTTGACGGGCGAAAAAAGCTTCGTGCGGCGGAGATGAAAATCGCAGGACCGCCGAAGAAAAAGGGACTTTTCGGTGGAGGCGGAGCTGGAAAGTTGAAGGGAAAGGCGAAGAAGGATCCTGCGGGGACGATTGATGACATCGAGAAGGAGCTGGAGAAGGATCCATACAATGCAGCTCTGAACGAGTTGCTTCATGATGTATCCTTTAACCTCAACATGCTCGATACCGCGGCCTTCGCGCTGGAGACGATCCGAAGAGCAACTCCGGACAATACGAAACTTCTGCACAAATTGGCTCTGTTTTACGAGGCGCGGAACCTGCCCGAGGAGGCTGCCGCTGTTTACAAGGATATCGTGAAGGTTGACCCTACCGATACCGAAGCCGTGAAGGGTGAAAAAGACATGACGGCTCGGGCTTCGATGGCGCGTAGTCAGGATGCCTCTGGAGCTCTGGTCAAGAAGGATGACAAGGAGACGCTGGCACTCGAAAAGGCAGCCCGTGCCGCGATGACTCAGGATCAGCTTGAGGAAAGGCGAGACCAGCTGGTTCAGCAGTACAACGAAGACGTTAATAATTTCGACGTCGTCAAGAAACTGGCTGCTATCTACGAACAGTCAGAGGACTGGGCGATGGCCCAGCAGATGTATGAGTGGGCTCATACTCTTTCAGCGGGTGATGCAGCCCTTAAGATGAAGTCCAATAACATGAAGGACCGGGCTGGAGAGGAAGAGGTGCGTGTGCTGGAGGCCCGAGTTGAAGAAAATCCCGACGATGAGGAGGCTCAGGCGGCCCTTGACGAGTATCAGCAGACCCGGGCAGCCGCCCAGGTAGATGAACGTCGTAAGCGGGTAGAGCAGAACCCGACGGATCCGCAATTACGGTATGATCTAGGCCAGGCTCTCTACCATGCAGGCGAATACAGTGACGCTATTCCCCATCTCCAGCAAGCGACCCGCAACCCTCACATTCGAACAAGGGTGCTGCTGCTGCTTGGTAGAACATTTGATGCTAAAGGTATGAGCGACATGGCCATCAAGCAGCTATCAGATGCTAATTCGGAGCTGACGGTCATGGATAAGACCAAAAAGGAAGTTCTCTATGAACTTGGGTTGATTCATGACAAGGTGGCGAGTAAGGATGACGCGCTCAATTGCTTTAAGCAAATCTACGAGGTGGACTACGGTTACCGGGATGTTGCTCATCGAGTGGAGTCCTCTTACTCCAGCTAAGGAAGCAGGCTGCCTTCGCGCAGGCTTCTAGAACTCGTCCACGGCATCTACACAAAATCGTGACCACGACTCTAGATTGTCGTAAAGAGGCCCCTTGAGATCCTCGGCGCTTTTGAACTGGAGATCGGAGAGTGCGTCTTCGCGTGCTTGCGCCTCCCTGCTTTCGAGTTCGAAAAGGTGAACAACTCCGAGGTGAACACGGCCCACGGGGTTGCTGTCGTCATTGAGAAGAGCCACAATCCGCTGTCTTGGTTGAGACGGCAGAATAATTTCTTCATCGATTTCCCGTGCCACACCGGCGACGTAGGTTGCATGGCCCAGAGGGTCGTTCCTCTCGTCGACTGGATTGATGTGCCCTCCAATTCCTAGTGATCCCTGAGCATGGAGCCTGCTCTCCCCGCCAGACTTTCCACGGACGTAGTGGAGGTAATGGTCTCCAAACCGGAAGATGGAATATGGAATGATCTGTTTGAAGGCGGGGTCCTCCTCCGCAGCTTCCCGATCCATGAAGAAGTTATTGGCAGGGTCCAACAGAGTGGGGATGTAGTGATCTGTTTCGGTGGTCAGACCTTGAAAGGATCCGAGGCCATCAAAAAGTTCACGTGGAACCACTAGGATTTCCTCCCCGTCATATTTGGACATGCGCCACACTGTGGCCGAAACGTGGTGATTCGAACTCCTAAATCAGAGACTGGATGGGAACAGCTGTTAAAAAGTCGCGAATCTTCCCAGTTCCTCATCGCTGGTTTACAGACGCAGAATTGACGAGCTCGAGAACTTTCCCGTCATTATCTTCAGCAGCCCAGACGTGACGAAGAAAATCAGCCGGGTGAATGCCATGTTCACGAAGGAATTTACGATCTCCGCCACAGCAATACATAATGTCAGGGTCAAGTTCCCCCCGGAGTTTTGCTCGGGCTTTAGTCAAGACCCGGGGAAGGTAGGCGATTTCTCCCAGGGTGTCTCCGAAAGACGGAAGATCTTCTCTCGTGATTTGGTGGTCACTGAGTTGGCCATTCTGGACGACATGAAGGTAATCGCGACGAACTGCTGTAATCAAGAGAGCGGTGCTGGGCGCAGGGGCGCTTTCGTCGACATGGTCTTCAACAAAGTCAAATAGCTCCCGAGGCTTGCAGCCGATGCCTTTGAGGAATTTTAGATCGTCTTCGCTGTAATACCTCTCGAAGTCGGTATTGCCGCTCCGGTAGAGTTCGACACAGCGGTCAAAAAGTTCAGTAAACTGTAGGTCCCAAGTCATGTCTCTGCTCAGTTGAGGTCTCAAAGATCAATCTGTCAACCATGGTAGCTACGGGAGACACAGAAGAATGGAGAGAGCGGTGATTTTCGGACAGGGCAAGACCAGCCGATTCGAATTATTTGCCGAGTCTCTTGAGGACCTGCCGGCGAAATTCGGGAGTCTCCCGGAGGGTTTCAGTAACAGCCCGCAGCGCGCTGAGGGTCGCTCTCGAGACGTGATGCTCCATTCCCTCCACGTCTCTGTAGATAGTATCTTCGTCGATGTCAAAAATCCGGAGGAATTCGGTCAGGAGCTCGTGACGGTCAATGATGGCTTTTGCGATTTGCTCGCCCTGCGGGGTCAAGGCTGTGCCACGGTATTTCTCGTGTTTAACAAGACCCTCTGAGTCGAGGCGCTGAAGCATGTTAGTAACACTGGCCTGAGAGATGCCAAGGCGCTGAGAGATGTCCACTGGTCTGGCGTATCCCTTCTCCTCTATGAGGTTCAGGATTTGCTCGAGGTAGTCGTCCTTGGCGACGCTACCACTGGTTCTGGAAGCATGGGAACCCACTGAGGCAGGCTAACTGGGTATTTCGAAGCACGCACGGAATTTCCCGAGAATTCGTGGGGAGGGCCTCTAACGGGCTCCGGGGGGGGCAGAAGATTCAATCAATAACTCATCGGAATACAGATCGCTGTTGGATGCCTGAAATTCTGCTTTCAACCTTACTTTCAAGGCGCTGAGGTCGAGGAGTTCCCAGCTGAGAAAGGTCCATTCTCCATCTGTTCCATCATGTGAAAAACCAAGAAGGAGGTGATGGGCATCGTCTGTGATCTTGGATGAGCCACTTGAGCCAATCTTATAGTAGAAGCTCCTCAGGGTAGATGCACGGCTTTTAGCCTCGTAGAGTTTGGGATCGAGATAAGCAATTGTTCCAGATTCCACGTGTTCGATACGGAGATCCGGATATCCACTACGTTGTTCTCTTCCCTCACCCGTCTCAGGAATTGAGCAGAAGAGGTCCTGATGAGCGTCAATCTGCTCTCGAAGGGTATCTTCAAAGAAACGTGAGCCTTCGTTAATCCGGCGGAGGCCCCTGAGAGGGGACCCCTCTCCGCTATGAATTTTCATTGCATGATCAGCAGCCTCCCGGATTGCTTTTAGGATGACCAATGAGGCAGGGTTCTCCTTATCAAAGGGAGGTAATTTCTTTCCCGTCGAATTTTCGACGAGGCGGTCAAAGGGGAACCGGCGCTCTCCGAGTTCCGGGGTTCGAAGGATAGCAATAAGATTCTGGCTCTCGCTCGTTACCTGCTGCGCAGCGGCCTTCCTTTCGGCTTCCTTGCGGCTGGCAAAGCGACCGATTTCGAATGAGCCAAAAGCAACAAGAAAGAGCACACCGGGTGCGATCAATAGCAGACGCTCGCGAGGGGTCATCAGGGCAATCATCTCTGGGAACGCCTTAGGAGGCAAGTAAGGTGACATGAGACAAATCGACCCGACATGCTGTCCCGCTTCGCGGGTCATGGTGTCCCTTTGTTGATATGATACCCTTAGAATAGAGGGTATTCCTGATGGACCGGGAATTGCGACAAGCGCTTCATGGGTCTCGAAAAAATAACAATCAAACTTCAAGAGGCGCTCCAAGGGGCGCAGCGACTGGCCTCCAAGTCTGGTCATGCGGAGTTGAAATGCGAGCACCTCCTGCTTGGGCTGCTACAGCAGGAAGGTGGACTGGCGGTCCATCTGCTTGAGAAAGCGGGTGTTGATCTTACAGTGCTGAAAGCAAATCTGATCACGCTCCTTGACAGGGAGCCGCAGGTGGAGGGGGTGAGTGGACAGCCGCAGTTGGAGAGAAATCTCCGAGCCATGCTGGATTTTGCTGACGAGGTCAGATCAGAAATGAGGGACGAGTTTCTCAGTATTGAACATGTCGTCCTGAGTATGATGAAAGGAGGTGGGTCCGGGAATGAGCTCCTCGTTGGTGCAGGAGCTGCAGGGGAAGCTTTGGAGAAGGCGGTGCGAGAGGTGCGGGGGAGTCAGACTGTGACTGATGAGAATCCCGAGGAGAAGTATCAGGCACTTGAGAAGTATGGGACAGACCTTTGTGTTCTTGCGCGAGAGGGTAAAATTGATCCTGTCATTGGACGGGATGGAGAGGTCCGCAGGGTGATGCAGGTGCTCTCCCGCCGAACAAAGAATAATCCCGTGCTGATTGGCGAGCCAGGCACAGGGAAGACGGCTATTGTTGAGGGCCTTGCCCTGCGAATCGTAGGAGGAGATGTGCCGTATTCGATGAAGAACAAGAGAATTATAGCGATGGATCTCGGAGCTATGATTGCAGGAGCAAAGTATCGAGGTGAGTTTGAGGACCGATTGAAAGCCTTTTTGAAGGAGGTCACAGCGGCAGATGGTGAGATTATCCTTTTTATCGATGAGCTCCACACGATCGTCGGGGCTGGGGCGAGTGAGGGAGCGGTTGATGCTTCCAACCTCCTCAAGCCTCAGCTGGCCCGTGGTGAACTACGCACCATAGGGGCTACAACGCCCTCGGAGTATCGAAATTATGTGGAAAAGGATGCAGCTCTTGAACGCCGTTTCCAGCCAGTCAGGGTCGAGGAACCTTCAGTGGAGGACTCGATCGCAATCCTTCGCGGTCTCAAGGAGCGCTATGAAATTCATCATGGCGTAAGAATTCAGGATAGTGCTCTGGTTGCGGCAGCCCAGCTTGGGGACCGATATGTCTCGGCTCGCTTTCTTCCTGACAAGGCAGTCGATCTCGTTGATGAGGCTGCTTCAAGGTTGAAGATTGAACTGGACTCCATGCCGACCGATCTTGACAAGATTGAACGACAAATAATGCAACTTGAGATGGAGCGGCAGGCGCTTGAGAAGGAGTCAGATCAGGCTAGCTCTGAGCGCTTAAAGCGGGTTGAGCGAGAGATAGCCAGCCTGCGTGAGGAATCTTCCGGCCTGACTGCCCAGTGGCTTAGTGAGAAAAAGCTGATTGAGGAGGTGCGCGAGCTTCAAGAGCGCATTGACCAGTTGAAGACGGAGGCAGAACGGGCAAAGCGCCTTGGGGATCTTACACGCGCATCGGAATTAACTTATGGAGCATTACCCAGTGCGCAAGGAGATCTCGAGAAGGCAAAAGCTCGCCTGGGTGAACGAAATTCTGATCTGCAGCTTCTCAGGGAGGAGGTGACTGAGGATGATATCGCGCGAGTGGTTGCATCTTGGACGGGTATTCCGGTCGATAGACTTCGAGAAGGAGAGCGAGATAAGCTGGTAGAGATGGAAGTCCGGATGGGGGCGCGGGTTGTTGGTCAAAAGGATGCGATAATAGCGGTGTCGAATGCGATCCGGCGGGCCCGGGCGGGTCTGCAGGATGAGAATCGACCGATTGGTTCCTTTATGTTCCTTGGATCGACAGGAGTGGGAAAGACCGAGCTTTCCAAGGCACTTGCGGAGTTCCTTTTTGATGACGAGAGCTCAATGGTCAGGATGGACATGTCGGAGTATATGGAGAAGCATTCCGTCTCCCGCCTCATTGGTGCTCCACCGGGATACGTAGGTTATGAGGAGGGAGGCCAGTTAAGCGAACACGTGCGGAGGAACCCCTACTCGATCATTCTCCTCGACGAGATCGAGAAAGCGCACCCGGAGGTATTCAATGTTCTCTTACAGGTTCTTGATGATGGACGTGTTACTGACGGGCAGGGGCGCACGGTAGACTTTCGCAACACGGTTCTGATCATGACGTCGAATATCGGCGGCGACATACTTGCGGGAGAGGGGAATTCCGAACAGCAGGAGGCTGGAGTTATGGAGGCTCTTCGCAGCCATTTCCGCCCGGAGTTTCTCAACCGGGTCGATGAAACAGTGTTATTCCAACGTCTCGGCAGGAAGGAGTTACAGAGAATTGTGCGCCTGCAACTGGAAAGGGTAGAGGCACGATTATGCAGGAAGGGGCTTAGTCTGCGGGTCAGTAAGGAGTCAGAGAATTTTCTCGCGGATGAAGGTTATGATCCCATTTACGGAGCAAGACCGCTCAAGAGGGCGATTCAGAAGCGTCTACTTGATCCTCTTAGTTTACAGGTGCTTGAGGGTGTTTTTGTCGAGGGCGATATGGTCGAAGTAGAAATGCAAAATGGGGAGATTGTCTGTCGGATCGCTCAGAAGCGAGCGGCTTGAGACGGCTCGCGCACCTGTTCAGAATAAGGGAGACCTAAGGGTCATCTGACGCAGAGTGATAGAGCGGTCTCCCCCGTGGGCTGGGCAGGCTGGGGCCCTATCGCGGTTTGCGCGTAGGCCCTCGAGTTGGGGAGGGACGTTGGGAGTGATGCCGATCAGAGAAAGCGCAAGGGAAGGGCCAGGCGTCCATGCCAGAGTAATTTCAAGGCCGTCCTCCGGGACTCCTCGGAAGAGCAGGGACTGCTGGCCGTTAACATCCGGCTCGGGTAAAGGGATGTCCATGCCAAGCGCGGTGACCCGAGAGAGTCCTTCTACCTGATTAAGCCTGATCTGAATTTCCTGGGATGCGATCGTTGGGCGAAGACGGATTGTTGCGCTGTGGGACTGCTCCGTAGTATTCCATTTCAGGAGCTCAAGATCAGGGCCGGCTAGCTTCGCCCTAGGGGCGGTGAAGAGAGAGGAGCCCAAGGGATAAGGAAGCTCATCAGCATTGGGGAACGGGTCCAGGGTTCTGGTCAGCGTCGGAGGAATTCCTCCCTCCCAGGATGATAATGCGATCTGGGCATCGTTTCGGTGAGAAGCTTCAAAATAGGTCAGATTGATCTGCTGTGGCGCTTCCGGGCTGAAGCAGGGCGATTGCAGCGCGGTGTATCCGGCCCAGACAGCTCCCGCGAGCAGGAGAAAACAAAGCCCTGAAGTAAGCGGTCTTGCGAGAGAGGAGAGAAGCGGGGCGAGTGGAAGGAGCAGGAGAACGACAAGAAATGAAATGAATGGTGGAGCGGCGAATACTCCGAGAGCGGTTGGAAGAAATTTAATGAAGGGAACTAAGACCAGAGACGTGGCGGCGGCGACAAGGAGGCAGCAGACAGGAAGGAGACGGCGTGGCCTCCGATTGTGCCCGGCAAGCAGGAACGAGGCGAGAGAGGCCATGAAGGCTGGGAGTATGAGGACGTAAGAGAATCCCTCGGCCATAAAGCTCAGGATCAGAGAACCAAGGGCGAGAGCGATAGCGTGGAAAAAATAGAGGATGATTGGATCGGTTCGAATGATTGCGACAATTGCCAGGGTAGATAGGGTAGCAACGAGAGAGGGCACGAGGAGGTCGAAATGAAAGCGATCGGGCCATGGTGTTGGAGTCGAATCAAGATGTTGAAGGAGAGTCGCTGAGAGCCAGCCGACGATTATCCCAAGCAGTATGATCAGCGCCCAGCAAACTCCTCCGCGGAGGAGTTCTTGTGTTTGCCAGCAACAAGCGTTACCCGCGAAAAGAAAGGAGAGGATGATTGAGAGCAGAATGGCTCCGGCAAGCCAGGGAGAGCGCCCTGCAGGCCACGAGAGGATGAAGTGAGATCCGAGATCGGTGTAGACTGCATCCCTGCTGGAAGAGGGATCGGTCCACTCGGAGAGCAGGAGTTGACGGGTCATTGCAAGAGCATGGTCCCCCTGATGTTGCAGGCTGCCAAGGTCGAGGTTCCCGGTGTCGTCGAGGGGTGTATGATACTGCTTGGGATTACCGATAAAGGCAAAGTTGAGTCCACTTAGCCCCCGCTTCATAAAGACGGTGAGGTCGGAGGAGTTAGGCATGGAGCGATAAATTGAGACGTAAGCTGAGCTGCTCATCGGGCGATCAAGGCCTTGCGCCATTTGTTCAACGAGCCATGAATTTCCCTCTGATGTTTCGAACATGAGGCTGCCGCCGGAGTTACCCCGGGCTTCAAGATTTATCACGATGCCGATCTGATCTGCGATTTCGTTGAAGCGAACAAATCCGCGGGCGCCCACGAGGCCAACTTCCTCCCCGTCAGTGAAAAGTAGAAAGACGGGACGGGCGAGGGGTGTTTCCCTCATCAGAATAGAGGCGATTTCTATAAGTGAAGCCACGGCTGCAGCATCATCACTGGCGCCGGGACCTGCAGCTACGGAGTCGTAGTGGCAGGCGAGGAGGATGGCGGGAAGATCTGGATTTGAAGAGGGTAATTCGACAAGTAGATTCCGGGCGAGACTAAGGCTGGTGCCTTCGGTAGGGCTTCTACGCGAGACCCAATGGTCATTTTGTATGGGATCAAGTCCAAGATCTTTGAATTCCTGAAGAATTCTGGAGCGGACTCTTTCATTGGCAGGTGAGCCGAGGGGATGAGGGGCGGCCTGCGGAAGAATTGCCTTCAGGCGTTCGAATGCCCGTTCTCCGGAAAAGACATCGGAGGGCCCTTCAATGCCGACCACGGGGGGCGGATCATATCTGGTTGAGAGGTAAGCCCCAAACAGAAGAAGAAGGAGCATTACGGCAGCCAGCGCGATCTTAGGATGCTCCGCCGGGATCCATCCTGAGATAGACCGGGAGCGACGTTCGGAATCCATCTGGGAACTATATCCTTGCAGGGTCACAGACAGGGTCGATGCGGAAGTTTTTTTAGAATAGTAAGGGATACAGGTTAAAAATCGCGTTCGGCCTTGTTCCCACGAGTGGGAGTTGTCAGCCTTCAAAAATGAAGGTTTTCCCCGGCTGCTTTCGCCGATCACTGCTCCTCGTTGCCGTTCTCCTCCTCGGTAATGGAATTGTTTTCGCTCAGGACACGGAGACGAATTCTCTGTCTCCGGTTGCTGAGGTTGGATTGGCAGAAGAAGCCACGCCAGCGGTAGAGGAGAGTGGATCGGTTGACGAGCTCATCAACAAGGGATTCGGTGTAGCAACTGGCTGGTTCGTGAAAGCCATTTTTTCTTCCATCCGAATCGCAGATTATGACGTTCTCTGGGTCATTCTCTGGCTGGCTGCAGCAGGAATCGTCTTCACGGCGGTTTTCAAAGCAGTCAATATACGGGCTTTCCCCCTAGCGCTGCGAACAGTCAGGGGGAAATACAGTGGGCCTGACGATCCTGGTAATATCTCGCACTTTCAGGCACTTGCGACTGCAGTCTCGGGAACGGTTGGCCTTGGGAACATCGCCGGAGTTGCGATTGGTATTTCCATCGCTGGTCCGGGAGTTGCGTTCTGGCTCTTTCTCAGTGGGTTTCTGGGGATGGCCACCAAGTTCGCTGAGTGCACTCTTGGAGTAAAATATAGGAGCATCGATGGAGGGGGGCACGTCCAGGGCGGACCCATGTATTACCTGAAGCGAGGAATGGCGGAGCGTGGACTGGGTCCGGTTGGCGCCATCCTTGCGGTGTTTTTTGCGATCTTCTGTGTCTTCGCGTCGTTCGGGGGTGGAAACATCTTTCAGGTCAACCAAGTCACCCAGCAACTTATCAATGTTACCGGGGAGGAAAGTTTCTTCGCCTCGAATCAGTGGGTTTTCGGCCTGATGATGGCACTGGTAACAGCACTCGTGATTATTGGAGGGATTAGATCAATCGCCAAGGTAACCTCGAAACTGGTTCCAACGATGTGCGTGATTTACGTTCTGAGTGCTCTCCTCGTGCTTGTCGTAAACGCCGAGGCGATTCCTGGAGCGATAGGCATGATCGTAACCGAGGCGTTTCAGCCTCGTGCTGCGGTGACGGGTGGTATTCTTGCAGCGTTTATATGGGGGATGCGCCGGGCTACGTTCTCTAATGAGGCGGGAATTGGATCTGCACCTATTGCGCATTCTGCAGCCCGGACACGTAAGCCGGCATCGGAGGGGGTGGTAGCGCTCCTCGAACCCTTCGTGGATACGGTGATTGTTTGCACGATGACTTCCCTGGTCATCGTTACAACGATGCAGTTCGATGGCGACACAGCGAACTTTACGGTGAACGGACAGGCATTCGAGCTGGGCCGAGACGCGAATAATAGTTCCTCGTTTGGAATTGGTCTTACCTCTGCTGCGTTCGAAACCGTGAACTCCGGATTCAGGTATCTTCTCTTTGTTTGCGTCCTTCTGTTTGCGTTTTCCACCCTAGTGACATGGAGTTATTACGGGCTACAGGCTTGGCAATACCTCTTTGGAAAGAATCAGGTTCTCGAGCTCACCTATAAGACAGTCTTCTGCCTTATAATTATCGCTGGAGCCTCGGCTAATGTCGGTAATGCGGTCGACTTCTCGGACGCTGCTTTATTTGCAATGAGTATCCCGAATCTTATCGGAGTCTATTTTATGATTCCGATTATCAGGAGGGAATACGCCAAGTTCCAACATTTTGCCGATAGGGTTGATAAGGGATCGTCCCTGGAGGAAGCGGATGCCTCCGCGGAAAAGGCCTTTCCGGACCAGTAAAGAGGGGTAAGATGATTCGATGGCGCGCAAATACACTCTGGAGCGTCCGACCACCAGTGGTGCGTCCGGGATTGACTTTGCTGAGGACCTGAACGAACAGCAGTTCGCAGCGGTGTCTTCTCCGCCCGGACCGTCCCTTGTGATTGCAGGGGCAGGTTCTGGTAAGACCCGAACCCTGACCTATCGGGTGGCCTATCTCCTCGACCGTGGAATCGAGCCTCGAAATATCCTCCTTCTGACTTTCACCAATAAAGCTTCCAAGGAGATGCTCGAGCGAGTCAGGTCGTTGGTTCCCCGGGATGTGAGCGAAATGTGGGGAGGGACGTTCCACTCCGTTGGCAATCGGATTCTACGGCGGCATGCGGAGGAGATCGGATTCACGAAATCGTTTTCGATCATGGACCGGGATGACCAGAAGTCCTTGATGAATACGGTGATTGCCGAGTGCGAGATCGATACTACGGCGAGGCGTTTTCCCAAGCCGGATGTTCTTATCTCGATTTTCAGTTTGATTGAGAATACGGGAGTTGCTCTCGAAGATCTTCTGGAAGATCGCTATCCCTATTTTGAAGAATGGGCAGAAGAGATTGCGAGGGTAGAGGCGCGCTATCGTGTGAAGAAGCGTCAGATTAACTCGGTGGACTTTGACGATCTTCTTGTGCTGACTCTGAAGCTTCTGCAGGAAAACGAGGAATTGCGTGGGCTTTACCAGAAGCGATTTCAGTATGTTCTGGTAGACGAGTTTCAGGATACGAACCATGTGCAAAGTGAACTGGTAGACCTTTTAGTGGGAGAGGGCCAGAGTCTCATGGTGGTAGGGGATGACGCCCAGTCGATTTACTCGTGGAGAGGGGCCGATATGGATAACATCTTGAGCTTTCCTGAGCGTTACCCTGATGCGCAGGTCTACCGGATCGAGAAGAATTATCGTAGCGTGCCAGAAATTCTCGAGCTCTCGAACTCGGCCATAAAAGCTAACCGCCATCGCTTCGAGAAGGACCTGGAGGCTGCGCGGGAGGGGGGAGCGATGATGCCGGCCTTGGTGTCGTTGGAGGACCCTAATTCGCAGGCTCAATTCGTAGCCCAGCGTATTCTTGAGTTGCGGGAGGAGGGGGTGGAGCTTGAGGAAATCGCAGTCCTCTACCGGGCCCATCATCAGAGCATGACTCTTCAGATGGAGCTAAGGAATCGGGGTATTCCTTTCCAGATTACCAGTGGTCTACGTTTCTTCGAACAAGCTCATATCAAGGATGTTGCAGCTTTCATGCGTTTCGTGACCAATCGCCGCGATGAAGTGAGTTTCAAACGGATGGTCTGCCTGCTCCCGGGGATTGGAGCAAAAGGTGCCAGCAAACTATGGAAAGGCTGGGCGGCAACCCCTCACGCTACGGCAGAGAATCCTCCTGCGGCTTTTTCTGATATTCTTGCAGATTTGCCGGTCCCCAAGAAGTCGGCATCTCACTGGGAGCAGCTGGGGCACACCCTTGATGAGCTAGTCAGTTTGGATGGTTTTGCGAGACCTGCCGAAATGATTTTCAGTATTCTCGAGGGGGTCTACGACGAAGTGATGCGTGAATCGTTTGATAATTACGAACACCGACGCTCGGACCTCGAGGAATTGATGAGTTATGCGGATCGATTCGACGATGTACTTGAATGCCTCGCCCAGCTCTCCCTCATGTCGGCTGTGGATGGTGATCCTAGTGGAAGTAAGGCCGAGTTGGATCCTGAGCAGGTTGTACTCTCCTCTGTTCATCAAGCGAAGGGGCTTGAGTGGAGAGTCGTTTTTGTGATCTCCCTGACAGATGGAATGTTTCCCAACGGGAGAGTGCTTGATGCGGATGATGAGTATATGCTTGAAGAAGAGCGCCGGCTTTTCTACGTGGCGATCACGAGGGCAAAGGATGAGCTTTATCTCACCTATCCACAGATCAATCCCAAGAGTTACTCAGGCGAGGTTATTCAGAGGCCTTCCCGCTTCCTCGATGATTGTCCTGCCGAATTGATGGAGGAGTGGCAGGTTTCAGGCGAGTGGTAAACAGAACCTTTCTCAGCAACTTCTTCCGCCATCGGAAAGAGTTTCGGTGGATCCGGACAGATCTTCAATAACACCCCGGGCACGGGGCCACGCGGCTTTCGCTTCCAGAATGATCCAGAGTTGTAGAGCGATAGTCGCTAGTCCCAGAACTGCGAGGAGGAATTGAGAGTTCTGGAAAAATTCACAGACTTTGATCGTCATCGCAATTCCGGGAAGGATGAGCATGACGATAGTAGGAGGAATAATAAACCAGACCGGCAGGGAGCGGCGCCATAACCAGAAGGTAATTACAAGGAAGGCGAGACCAGCGAGGAGCTGGTTAGTGGCTCCGAATAGTGGCCAGAGAATCAGTCCACCCTTGCCGGCAGAGTTGAGGGTCCAAGCCACCTCAGGCGGGGGAAGCGCCGCGAGGGTTCCGGCAAGGACGATGGCAAAGATAGTGGCTCCGTGCTTATTGGTCAGGATAGAGAGGGGATGGGGGGAAGGTGATGCAGGAGAGGTCTTCTTACGAGTGAAGGTTGAGGCTAGTTCTTGCACGACGTATCTCTGCAGGCGACAGGCTGTATCAAGGGTCGTAGCCGCAAAGGAGGCGACGAAGACTCCCATCAGAGCCACCGCAAACTGAGCCTTCAATCCCAAAGCGATAAGGAAATTGGCGGAACCTTCTACGAAGGCGCCTATCTTGGCCCCGAGACTGCCCGCAGCAGACCATGAATCGTAGCGGGCATCATACGCGGCACTCCCGAACAGGGTCTCACCGTTAGCCTGAGCTCCGAGACCGAGACCTGCGACGCAGGCAAGAATAACAAGGACGGCAAGAAATCCCTCGGTGATCATCGAACCGTATCCTACAAACAGGGCATCAGACTCTGACTTCAGCTGCTTGGAGGAGGTTCCTGAGGAAACGAGGCAGTGAAATCCTGAGATTGCTCCGCAGGCGATCGTAATAAAGAGAAAGGGAAAGATGGAGGGGGCTCCCTCTGGTGCCGCCCGGAAGGCCGGGGCCACAATCTCGAGGGCTTGGCGCTTTCCTTCAGGGCTTACAGGTGCCCCCCCGACGAAAGCGGTAATCACCAGACCGACCACGATGAGACCCAGGGTTGAAATAAGCTGAAGGGAATTGATGAAATCCCGAGGCTGAAGGAGGGTCCAGACTGGTAAGACCGAAGCGATATAGGAGTAGACGAGCAGAATGCAAACCCACGCAATAACCGGCATGGAAGCAAGAGTCTCGTTCATTGTCGCAAGAAAACCGATATTTCCAAATGCGACAGTGAAATACATGAGCCCTAATGTCACAAGCGAGGGGATCAGGAGGTTTGCCCCATGGCGGTGGAGATAGAATCCAATTACCACTGCTATTGGGATTTGAATGAGACAGGGAAGAATAGCGGCAGGGTACTGCTTCAGGACGGCTGCAATCACCAACCCGAAGATTGCGAGGACAATTGTGAGGGCGAGAAAGAGCACGGAGAGAAAGAGTAGTCTCGTGCGCTGGCTGAGGATGCGTCCCGCGATGTCGCCCACGGTCTGGCCGCGGTTCCTGATCGAAACTACCAGAGATCCGAAATCGTGAACCGCTCCGATAAGAATGGATCCAAAGAGAACCCACAAGAGGGCTGGGACCCAGCCCCAGATGACAGCAAGAGCAGGCCCGACGATGGGGCCAGTCCCTGCAATACTGGTAAAGTGGTGCCCAAAGATTACGCCCTTACGGGTAGGAACGTAGTCGTTGCCATCCTCCATTTCTATCGAAGGAACTCGAGCTTCCGGGTTCAGTTTAAAGATCTTCCGAGCCAGAAATTTCCCGTAGGTGTGGTAGGCGATAAGGTAAAAGACGAGAGCGCCCAGAGCGATGGCAAGAGTCTGCATGGTCGGAGAGGTTCAGGAGGTGAAGAATACGGCCGACAAACGGTCAGAAGTTCACCGGTCTGACTTGTCTAGATCACAGCGTGAGGGAGAGAGAGCATCAAATACAGGTCCAGGCACATAGCGCCGAACTGTGTCTTCCCACCCTTCCGGCCCGATCAATCCCTTTACCATGCTTGAGCTAAGCTCTGCTATATCGCGGGGAGGCATCAGGAAAATGGTTGTTATTTCTGGAGCAAGGTCAGCATTAATGTGACGCATCACACGCTCATATTCGTAATCATCGCCAGTCCTTACGCCGCGAAGGATGTAAGCCGCTTTTTTCTGCTTAGCGTAATCTACCAGATAACGGTTATCAAAGTGCGAGATCTCAAGGCGCTCACAGGAGGGCACGGAAGCTTTCAGTAGTTTAAGCCGTTGCTCGACGCTGAAGCTGTATTGCTTTCCGGGATTGGTTCCGATGGCAACGATCAGGCGGTCGAATAATTCTAATCCGCGTTGGATCATCCAGAGGTGACCGTTGGTTGGAGGGTCAAAACTCCCTGCGTAAACAGCCGTGTGCATGATGTTACGAGCCTACCGGTCGGAGATGTTAGATGTTCCGCCGGATTATGGCAGTCCGCTTCAGCATCTTGATCCATTCATCATAGCGAACCGAGCGTTTTTCCATCTCAACCTCCTTGCGCATCCGCTCGCGCATTTCCGTATCGAGTGCGGGAGTTGGTCCCGGGCTTATCTTGACGACTTTTACGATCGTAAAGCCGATCCTGTCTTTAAGCGGGCCAACAATATCGCCTTTGGAAGCCTCGAAAATGATATCAGCAAAGCCCACTTCTAGGTCCGAGCGCAAGGTGTCTTGCCAGAGGCCGCCCTTGTCAGCAAAAGCTCCTGATGAGTGTGTTTCGGCAGTAGCAGCGAAGTCTGCTCCGCCCCGAACTTCTTCGGCAAGCTTTTCAGCGAGGGCGAGTTGTTCCTGCTGGGTGGCGACCGGGTTTTCCTGATTGATCGCGGGAATGTAGATTTTGCGGAAAGTAATCTTGTCCTCGGTCTGATCGCGCAAATCTGCTGCACGTTGCTTGAAGCGTGATAGGATCTCGCTCTCAGTAGCAGGCGCAACATCCTTGAACTGTTCCCGTTTGAAGGACTGAACCAGAATCTTTTCCTGTTGCGACCGCTCGAATTCCCGCCGGGTCATTCTTGTTGACTGGAGATACTTCCGGAATTCTTGTTCGTCGCCGTCGAAATTGATTCGGACAAATCGTTCGACATCCTGTTTTACGATGTATTCGGGGATTTGAAGCTTGCGCTCTTCGAGGTTGCTCAGGACCAGCTTATGCTCGATGAGTTCCTCCAGAACTTCGTCTCTCGCCTCTGCGAAGGCCCGCTGGAACTTTTCCCCACGGCGAGGATATTTCGCGAGTAGCGAGGAGATTGCGGGGGCGAGCTGCTGCTCAACCTCCCTCGTGCTTATCATCTTTCCATTGACAGTGGCTGCGGTCTTGAGGAGTGGGACAGGGGCAGCTGTCAGAGGAAAAGTCAGAAGTGCGATAAAGAAGAAAATAGTTTTCATGGTCGGTTGAGGGACTCTAACCACTCGATTGCCTCGGAAAGCATACTGCTCGGATGCTTTGACCTCAAGCGGGGAAACTGGCGGTTATCGACCATCAGGAATCCGCCGTTACGCTGGACCATGAGGCGATCTCCACGGATCTCGACGGTTTCTACGCTTGCCATTGTAGCCTCAAATCTAAGCCGGGTGACTTTGATAAGGTTTCTCGTGGGCCGTGGTATTGGACCATAACGATCCTTGAGCCTTGATTCAAAGGCGTGCAGCTCTTCCAGAGAGGTGAGGCTGGCCATTTCTCGGTAGGCTGCGACACGGGCCTTGGAGTCCTGAATGTATTCTGCGGGGAAATACGCTGGAAGCTTCTCATCATCAGCTTCTTGGTATCGGGATTCAGAGAAGACAATAAAACCCGCCCGAAACACTACGTCGACCCTTCGGCGAACCTTATGGCCGCTCAGCTGCTCGACAGATTGTCGCAGGAGCTGACAGTAGAGATCGAAGCCTACAGCGGCAATATGGCCCGATTGCTTTGTGCCGAGCAGGTTGCCAGCGCCGCGGATTTCGAGATCGCGCATGGCAATCTTGAAGCCCGATCCCAATGCGGTATACTGTTTGATCGCGCTCACTCGTTTTTTCGCATCGCCCGTAGAGACCTGGTCTCGTGGCAGCATGAGGATGGCGTAGGCTCGTCTGTCAGCCCTGCCGACTCTGCCTCTCAGTTGGTAGAGGTCCGCCAGCCCAAAACGATCTGCCCGGTCGATCATGATGGTATTGGCGTTAGGAATATCAATTCCGCTTTCGATAATGGTGGTAGAGAGGAGAACATCCGCTTTCCCCTCGACAAACGTATGCATGACATCTTCGAGGTCCTCCCGGGCCATTTGGCCGTGGCCAATCAGAATCCGGGCTTCGGGAACCAGTTCGAGCAGACGCTTTCGTATGATTTCAATACTCTGAACCCGGTTGTGGAGGAAGAAAACCTGTCCGCCACGCTCCAACTCCCGGCGAATGCAGTCCCGTATGACGCGTTCGTCGTAGGAGCAGACCGAAGTGTGAACCGGGATGCGGTTCGGAGGAGGAGTGTCGATTGTGGACATGTCGCGGACGCCCATTAGAGATAGGTAGAGCGTACGAGGGATGGGAGTAGCCGAGAGAGAGAGGAGATCAACCTGATGGAAGCGTTCCTTGAATTGCTCCTTGTGCTTAACCCCGAACCGTTGCTCCTCGTCAACGATTGCGAGTCCGAGATTATGAAAGACGATATCTCCTGAGAGAAGGCGGTGAGTGCCGATCACGATATCTACACTTCCTTCCGCCACGCCTCGGATGGTGTCGGTGATTTCGCTAAGCTTGCGAAAGCGGCTCAGGAGGTCAATCCGGATGGGGAAGTCGCTCATTCGCTCGCGGAATGTTCGCCAATGCTGTTCGGCCAGCACCGTAGTTGGGACAAGAATAGCGACCTGAGAGCCTCCCGTGACCGCCTTGAAGGCAGCTCGAATGGCAACCTCGGTTTTGCCAAAGCCGACGTCGCCGCAGATGAGCCGATCCATAGGCTGACTGGACTCCATGTCCGCTTTCGTTTCCGAGATGGCCTGAGCTTGGTCGGCTGTTTCAGTAAATGGAAAGGAGTTCTCGAATTCCCACATCCACCGACTGTCTGCGGGGTGTGCATATCCGTGTTTAGAGTCCCGCTCGGCGTGTGTTCGGAGAAGTCGAGCGGCATAGTCCATGATCGCAGTTTCTGCGGATTTGCGGACTTTTCCCCACCGGCCATCGCCTAACCGGCTCAGGGCAGGGGTCTTACCTCCCACTCCGACATATCGGGAAATGAGGTGGGAGTGGTCGATGGGCACATGCAGAGTGCTTTCGTGCCGATATTCAATGGAAAGCTCCTCCTCCCCGTTTTCTCCGTTTGTCAATCCACGAAAGCGCCCGATTCCGTAGTCCGCATGGACAACAAGATCGCCTTCGTTGAGTTGATCCAGTTCGGTAGCTGCGGCATGCGAGCGCACCTTCTCGAGGCGGCGGAGGCGGTTGTTTCCTCCGGAAGGTTGTGGGCGGCCGAGCAGTTCTCCCAGCGAAAGAACCGCCATCTTTGCGGAGCGTAGAACGAAGCCCTCTGGAATGGAGAGGTCAAGAAAACGATAGTTGCTTTCCGGAAGTTGAGTTCCGGATAGTTCCCGAAAACGTTCACGTTCACCCTCGGATCCCGCTGCAATATAAATGGTCCATTGCTCTGCAAGCCATTGATTGATGTGATGAAATACAGTGCCCTGCTGTGCTTCTTGGAGTACGAAGTCGCCGGCATTGAAGTGGGCAAAGGGAGTTCCGTAAGCTTCTACCATGAGGGCTCCGCCGGAGGGGCTGTCAGTAAAAATCATGTCCGCGTTTTTGATTCCTTCCTCAAGCGCGATGATGGTGTCAGCTTCAAAGAGCCAGTCGCAGATTCTGTTCTCCATTACCGGAGAGGTAAGGATCAGCTCAGCATGGTCGAGTCGGCGAATAGAGGTCTGCGAATCGAGATCAAATTCACGAAGAGAGTCTAGCTGCAGGTCAAAAAACTCGAGACGCAACGGGTCGACTGCCTGAGTGGGGAATACATCAAGAATTCCTCCTCGCCGGGCAAACTGTTGACGGGCGTGAACCTGGGACACCTGCTCAAGGCCGGCTGCCAGGAATTGCTGCTGCAAGGAGTCAGGAGCGCACTCCTGCCCTGTCCGCAGATGAAGGAGAGAAGATGCCAGTTGAAGCGGGGCAGGGGCCGGATGGGACAGAGCATCAGCGGAAGCGACAATGATTTTCTTGCCGGAGTTTTCGCGGCATTTGGCAAGGTGCTGAAATGCGGCAAGGCGCTCGGCGTCGGGCTCGGGGTCGAGGATTTGAGCGTCAAGGATGCCTGAGGGAGGATCTGGAATGCTCACCACCTTCTGGCCCCAGGCCGCCAGCTCGGAGGAGATTCGCTCTCTATGGCGGGCGGAGCCCCCCAGGATCCAGAGCTGTGAGTCCGGGCCGAGCGAAAGGGATACCAGAGCAGTTGCAAAGGCTTGCGCAGAAAGTTCGATGGGCCCTACAGAGAGAGGTTTTTCGCTTTCAATTCGCTTGGAGGATTCACTGAGGGCGCACCTGTCCCGTGCGAAAGCAAGGGCGTCCGCAGGCGAGTAGATTGTTGAAGCTGGGGAATCTGAGTTGATTCGTGGGCAGAGAAGACAGGGTGAATGGCCTTGGGCAACTTAGATCTTCACAAATGTGAATAATCAGGTATTTTGTTAATAACCTGTAAATAACTGAAAGCACATGGGGAGCTTCCTCGCCAATCCGTTAATATTTGTCGTTACACTTGCATCCCTCGTTCTCACGGGGTGTTCATCGCATAGAAGTTTAAGGGTCGGCGGGATGCCGGGTTACCGAGGAGGACCTGCTGGGATGCTCTCCGCCAGTAGCGGTTCTGTGACGGGTGAGAGGCCTTCCGCAATCACGAGTTCGGGGCTCGCTCGGCAGAGAGTTCCTGTGAGTGCCCCTGCATCAGTTCCGCGAAAGGCCCCTCTAACGCTTCTGTCGGAAGTCAGGGTTCACAAGGATTACCTTCCCAAAAGCGCTCGTGGCCGGAAAGGGCAGAGTTCGATGCGCCCCCGCTATATTACTATCCATAGCACCCAGAACTGGAGCAAGGGTGCGGATCCGTGGCGGCATTCACTTGCTCTGAAACGCAGCAAGCTTGGGAGCCTCTCATGGCACTACACTATCGATCAAAGTGTCGCGGTGCAGCATCTGCCCACGAACATAACGGGGCGGCATGCCGACTTCAATGGGCCGGGAAACAAATATTCGATCGGACTCGAGATGTGCGAGCACAAGGGGAACAGTCTGAGCAGAACGATTGATAGGACGGCCAAGCTCGCGGCCTACCTGATGTATAAGCACGGGATTCCGCTCTCCAAGGTCGTTCCTCATTATCATTGGCCCCGCTATGGGATGAAGCCTCCGCATAAGAACTGCCCTCATTTTCTTCTCGATAACGGGCGGCCTGGGAAAAAGTGGAGAGGATTTCAGGCCAGAGTGAAATACTACCACGATCTTATCACAGTCCCGGGGCCGTCTTATGCGATTCGATGAGCTTTAAGTCATGTTCGAGTATAGGATCTCGCTTCCACCGGAGCTCATAAAGCGTGGTAAGATCCAGGGCTGGTAATGCTTTTGGGCCAGCGTTGTTGTTAACCATGATGAGTGCGGAGTAATTTCCGGCCGGTAACCTCTTCTAATCAGTGCCGAACAAACCCCGTCATCACTATGTCTGCCAGCGCTGCACGGCATGTTGCAAGTGGCCTGGAGACGTGGAAGTAGGGGACTCAGAAATTACAGCGATCGCATCTTTTCTCGGAATGGAAGAGCATGATTTTGTTCAGGAGTTCACCAGAATCAGGTCGAATAGGATGGGCCTTTCTCTTATCGATAAAGATTCGAGCAGCGAATGTATAATGCTGGATGGGGATGAATGCCGCATTCAGGAGGTGAAGCCTGTTCAATGTCGCGGATTTCCCAATACATGGAATTTTCCCGGATGGGAACAGGAATGTCAGGCTATCGCAGTGCCGCTCAGAGGAGAGGCCTGATGGCTGAATGGTCGAATGGTCGGCCTGCTATTCCGCAGGAGGAGGGGTTCGTGACCGTAACCAGCGAAGGGCCTCGATTTCTCCAAGTGCCAGTGCTCGCATGCCATATCCTTGGGTTAGCTCGGGTGAAGTCCGGAGTGCGTCGGTCACTATGGGGAGATCCCTGATCTGATTGCGGCGATGCTCAATCGAAAGGAAGAGCGCCTCAGGATTTATTCCCTCGACGGGGAATGGTGCGTCGGGAGGAAGATCTTCGTAGGCGTTGCCTTGGATGGAAAGCCCAACCAATCCCGAAATTACGTCGTTTTCTCCGGCGAGGAAGGTGCCGAGACCCGCGTTGCGCCGTCTTGCGATGAAGGCTTCGTCAGGAGGGCTTTGCTGAGCGTGTTCCTGAAGGTTCTGGCTCAGGGAAAGGAGCTGGGAAAGGTGAGGTAAATCCACTGTCAGCATGGCATAGTATGCGGAGGAGTCGGGATTGTTGCCCGTTGCACGAAGTGCCTCGGTAAGGCCAATGATGGACTCTGACGTAAAGGTCTGGAACCTTTTGCGATGATCAACTTGGCTGAGAATCTCTAGAGCCGGGTTCTGAGCCCCGTTTTCCCAGGTGAGCGCTGCAAGGAGAAAGGATGCAAGCGAGTTATCGGGCTGGGCTTCCTGAAGTTGGCGGGCCCATTTAATCCGATCGTCGTCAGGGAAGTCATCACGTGAGGCGAGGGCAAAGAGAATATGCGGATTGGAGGGTTCCCGGATAATGGCTTCCCTCATGAGATTGGCGTCCTGCAGAATCATCCCGGCAGCAAGATATCCTTCGGCTGGGTAATTATTGTCAGCAAGGTAGGTATTGAGTTCTGCCCGGGTGGGCAGTCTGATGCCCGTGATCGCAAGGAGTTCTTCAAGGCTATCGCCCTCTGGAAGCGTCTTCAGGACCTTCGGTGAGAGGGAAGAGTGATTGGAGCCGGTATCTGATGCAGGGTGTCGGGTCGATTTGCGGAGAGGATTTGAGAGTTGAGCGGCATCCTCGGTGCCAGGAACTCCCCGTTTTGAAGCCTCCGGGGCGCAGAGCAGGAAGACGAATCCACCTGCGAGAGCAGATCCCAGATGCGTGAAGAGAGGCTTGCTCACGTTGTCGAGCCCGGTGGGAGCTTCCGGAGTGCATGAATTCGGACGAGAACGGGCGGGTGTGAATAATCAAGAAGGACGCGGAACCGGTGGGGAGTGAGGTTTGACAGGTTGTCTGCGGAGAGCTTCTTCAGCGCTGTGATCAGATGCTCCGGAGTTCGTTGTGCTCCTGCAGCATAGGCGTCAGCCTCAAATTCATGTTTGCGTGACCACGCATTGAGGAAGACTCCGAGGAACCGGCTGACCGGGCTGAAGAGAATTCCAAAAAAGACAAGACCAGCATGCGGTGAGATGCTCTCTGCGGGGAGGCCAAACGCAGCGAAAAGTTGGCGGGAGAAGCTGCTCTCGGGGTCGATAAGCTGACCAAGGAGAAAAAACAGAATGGCGAATTGAGCCAGAGAAAGGACGATTCGCTGTATGATGTGCTTGCGCTTAAAGTGCCCGATTTCGTGGGCCAGGACGGCTACGAGCTCCTCGGGTGAGTGGTTCTCGACGAGAGTATCGTAAAGAGCGATTTTCTTGTTCTTGCCAAAACCCATGAAAAACGCGTTGGACTTCGCCGAGCGTCGCGACCCGTCCATTACCGTGATCTCAGTGAGAGGAAACTCGCACTCCTTCGCCATTTTGTAGATGGCGTCCTTCAAGGTTCCTTCCTCCATAGGTTCAAATTTATTGAAGAGCGGCATGATCAAGGAGGGAGCAAGATAGGTGATCGCCAGAATAAAGACGCTGAACGTGATCCATGCCCAGAGCCATGCATCGGGAACATTTTGAAAGATGAGAAGAATGCCGGCGAGAAGAGGGACTCCAATCAAGGCTGTGAGGAGAATGGTTTTCAGCTGGTCCATTACAAAGGTTGCTCGTGTTGTTTTGTTAAACCCGAAGCGCCCTTCCAGTATGAAGGTGGCGTAGATTGTTAGAGGCAGACTCAGAATGTAATTTCCGAAAAGGAGGCCGAAGACATAGATAAGGCCGGTGGAAACTCCTCCAAGGGAGAGGGAGCGCGTGCACAAGTCCCACCACGCGAATCCGCCGAAAAACCAGAAGCAAAGAAGGATTGTTAGTGAAACAATTGACGAGAGAATGCCAAAGCGGGATGTCGCCCTGGTGTATTCCTGCGATTGGGAATACTTCGCAGGGTTATAAGTATCGACGAACTCCTCAGGAAGTTCGGGCTTGAGGGATCCGAGGGTAAGAAGAGTGGCGACAAAGTCCAAATTCCAGAGAATAACGAGGGCGATGAGAAGCAGAATAGCGACGGTGTTAAACTCAGGCATGGACTGGTGGGAAGTTTCGAGGGTTTAGCCCGGTCAAGCGATCGAAGCAAGAACAGCTCAGGGCGCCTTCCGTTTTCCTTCGGTGAGCGTAGGGGAATGCCATGTCTCTTCGCAAGATCAGGTGGTTTCTCGGGGGCACGGCCGTCGAGGGATTAGAGGAATCTCATCTCTGGATACTTGATCATTCCATGGCGAGATAACCCACGGGGGGGAGCGGGAGAGTAGTTCTCTCCAGAACCGAGAGTGATGTAATGGTGGGTATTGGCTGTGCAGCTCCTATCGTTCTGGTGTATCCTTCTCGGGACCCCGGAGATTTATCCTCCTCCCCCTAAAGCCCCCGATGGAAACCCTCAGCCTTCGAAGAGTCTTATTTGGTCTGCCTGTCGAGTTGGCCAGTGGAATTCTGCCTGTGCTACTGAGTATCACTGCTGCAGCTGTTCCAGTTGCGGTAGATGATCAATATCAGACCACCGAAGACCTAGTCCTTAACACGCAATCGGGACCTCTGATCTCAACGGATCTTGATAGCAGTTCTGATACAATCAATCCGGTGTTTGATGGAGATTGGGACTATCTCGACCAGCTGGAGAACCAGCTTGGAGCTGGGATGGGCTACCCGGTTGACGGATTCGGGAGAGATTGGAACAGTGTGGATTTTGATGTGGGGTCATCCACTGTTGGGCCATGGGGCTCGGGAGTTCTCCCCCTTCAGGGAGGTGTAGTGCAGGCATTTCCGGCCGCGACTCCGAATCTTCTACTTGGGATCGGCGATGGGCCAAACGGTCAGAATTTGGTAACGACCTACCTTTTTAGAAATACCTTCACCTTGAATGCAGAGGAGCTGAGTGAGCAAAAGTGGATTGCCAATCTCGCGGTTGACGATGGATGCGTGATCTTTGTCAATGGAGTCAAGGTTGGCTCGCTGTTTATGCCGGATGGAGTCATCGATTCGAATACTCTGGCAGAGAACAGTGATGAGTCGTCATACTTTACGGTTGAGCTCGATGTTGCCGGTGTCCTGAGAGAAGGCCAGAACACGATTGCCGTAGAAGTCCACCAAGCCAATCTTGGAAGCTCTGATATAGGTCTGGACTTAACGCTTGAGGGGGGCGTGGGGGCTTCTGGAGGTTTTGTGTTTTTGGATGATGTGTTCGGGACAAATCAACCGGATTACGCGGCCGGCAGTCTCGATCCTGATGGAGGGTTCGCTGGTTCGGGGCTTCGGATCACAATCGGAGGCTTGGATAATCGATTTGTTCCGGGGCCTCATGCCACCTCGGGAGCTTTTACCCAAAGCTTCGCGATTGCGTCTTCTGCAGCTGTTCAAGTGGATTTCAGATACAGGCTGGTAAACTCCGATCCGCTAGAGGCAAGTGAGTTCGGCGAGGCGGTCTTTGAAGTTGATGGGGTGCGCTATGGGAATGATGAGAATGATTCGCTGGTTCGAATCAGTAATGGGGGAGATTCCGGGTGGAGGTCTGCAAGTTTTACGCTGTCGCTGGATGCTGGTAGTCATACCATTGCGCTTGGTGCATACAGTGGTGGAACGAGTCGGGGGAATGAGGTTGTGAACGTGTATTTTGATGACGTCCTCGTTCAGCAGGGAGATGGAGCGATTGGTGGCGTCCTGAGTAACGATTCGGTCGGTAGCGATCCTGTAGTGACGGTGATTAGCCCTCCTGTGAACGGGGACGTCAACATGGCTCCAAGCGGGGTATTCCTCTATATTCCTGACCCGGATTTCTTCGGTACGGACAGGTTTACCTATCAAGTTGCCGATGTTGCCGGGGTTTCCGGAGCGGCCGAAGTTGTTATCGAGATCGTGCCTGTGAATGATGCCCCGGTCGCGATGCCTGAGACCTTTGCGCTTGATGAGGACGAGGTGCTTGTTGTTGATGTTGCCGCGAATAGCTTGCTTGCGAATGACGAGGACCTTGAGGGAGATGGCCTCTCGGCGATTCTTGTGGATGGGGTTATGCAGGGAACTCTGTCTCTGGATGCGGGTGGTCAGTTTACCTACACTCCCGAGGAAAACTTTTTTGGGACCGACTCCTTCACCTACCGAGTGAGCGATGGAGAATTGGAGTCGGAGCCTGTGCGAGTCAGTCTCCTAGTTACTCCGATGCCGGATGCGCCGATTGCAAGAGATGACCTTTTCGAGGTTGGAGAGAATGTTGCCCTCCAGGCGATTGTCGATGGCGGAACAGAAAGTGGCGAGGAGGCGGTGATCCCTTACGGAGCAGATTGGCGTTACGATGACACGGGGACGGACCTCGGTGAGGCGTGGCGGGAGCCTGATTTTGATGACTCTCAGTGGGCGAGTGGTCCCGCCGAACTGGGTTATGGTGATGGTGATGAAAATACGCAGGTTGGCTTTGGCGGAAGCCCTAGGAACCGGAACCCAACCACATACTTCCGGCATACATTTACGGTTGAGGCGGTAAATTCAATCGTAGGATCAAGGTGTCGTGTTTTCCGGGATGATGGAATCGTCGTCTATCTCAATGGGACAGAAGTAGGCCGCGATAATATTGAGGAAAACCCGTCTTATAACGACTTTGCTAGTAGTGCTGAGGATGACGGGAATCTGGAGATCGAGCTCTCGACGGTGTCTCCGAGCCTATTTGTTGAGGGAGAAAATACTCTCGCGGTGGAGATTCACCAGAGCGACCGACAAAGCTCCGATATCAGCTTTAATCTGGAGCTGGAGGTTGTCAGAGCCCGGAGGTCGGGCCTGCTCTCAAATGATCTGGATCTGGATCAGGCGGGACTTGTTGCGGTTCTCGAAACTGGTCCTGTCAATGGGGTGGTCGATCTCGATGAGACAGGGGCCTTTACCTATACGCCGCGTCTGAATTTCGAGGGCGAGGACCAATTTACCTATCGAGCTGTTAATCAAGAGGGGGCTTCGATTGGAGTTGTCACTATCAATGTGATGCCGGGCGCAAATGATATCCCCGAGTCGGAGCCAGACGTCTATCAGGTGGCAGAAGATGTGGAATACTTTCGTAGCCCTGAGCAGGGCGTGCTGTCCAACGATGTAGATCCTGATGGGGACTTGATTCAGGCAGCGCTTGTGGAAACAACGGCTTATGGAGAGCTCGTGTTCAATGAAGACGGTTCGTTCTCTTATACTCCTAGCCGTGATTATTTCGGACCGGACTCTTTCACTTATACTGTATCTGACGGCATCTCCATATCGCCGGTGGAGGTGGTTATACTGAATGTCAGCAACGTGCCTGATTCTCCTGTGGCTATCGAGGACATCTACGCGACAGATCCCGGTGGATCAATCATAGTAGACGAACAAGATGGGGTTCTTGCTAACGACTATGATCCGGACCAGTCAGCCCTTGAAGCTGTGCTGGTTAATGGAGTTACGAGTGGGGAACTGGTTCTTAACCCGAACGGTGCGTTCTTCTACCGACCGGCCGATCAGAACCCGGGTCTTGTATCCTTTGCCTATCGGGCCAGTGATGGAGCTCTTTCATCCCCGGTGACTACGGTGAGAATTTATTTGGACCAAGCTCCTGCAGGGGTTGCCGATGAATATGTTGTCTCTGAGGATGAGACGCTCGAGATCACTGCCGACGAAGGGGTATTGGCCAATGATAGTGACGCGGAGGGGGACTCTCTGGCCGCGGTTCTGCTTTCTCCTGCTGCGCATGGAGTATTGGATCTTCGTTCTGATGGATCGTTCGCCTACACGCCGGAAGAGAATTTTGACGGGCCAGATTCGTTCCGTTATGTCGCTGCGGGAGGCGCACGCTCTTCAGAGCCGGTTTTGGTTCGGATTGGGGTGTCAGAGGTCAATGATCCTCCTCTGGCCAGTGAGGATTACTACCTGGCAATTGCTGATCAGGAGCTTGTAATTGGGACTGAGGCTGGAGTCCTTCTTAATGACATCGACGTGGATAGCCTTTCGCTGAGTGTATCAGTGACGAGGGCGCCTGCTCATGGGCAGCTGATGATGAATGAGGACGGATCGTTTTCCTATATGCCATCACCAGGATTTTCCGGAAGCGATAGTTTTACCTACAGGATCGGTGATGGGGCTCTGTATTCCAGTTCGGAGACAGTAACTATTCAGGTGGGTGGAGCCTCGGACGCGATTGTGATTAATGAGATCATGTATCACCCGGACAGCGGGGCCACGGGACATGAATTTATTGAGTTGCTCAATATTGGGGACGGACCGGTGAGCGTTGAAGGATGGGAATTCACCAGTGGGATCGGAATGGTTCTCCCAGATCTTGTTATTCCGGCTGGGGGGTTGTTAGTAGTGGCCGCAGATATCGAGGAATTTGTCGCCGTTTATGGAGCGGTAGATCTCCTTGTTGGAGGTTGGAGTGGCTCTCTGAGTAATCGGGGTGAGCGTATCCGTCTTGTTGATGATAAAGGGGAGCAAGTTGATGAAGTGGGATATCATGACCAAGGAGATTGGGCGGAAAGAACGAGAGTGACCGATACCGGAGAGCCGGGTTGGGTATGGGAGGCAAGGCATGATGGTGAGGGAGAGTCTCTCGAACTCATTTATCCGTCCCTCACCAACCAGTCTGGGCAAAATTGGGGTGCAAGCGATGGTGGGGCTACCCCCGGGGAGGTGAACTCCAATGTTCTAAGCGAAAGCGAGATTGCACCTTTTATTCTGGATGTTGGTCACAGTCCTCTTGTTCCAAGTTCGACAGATCCGGTGACGATTCGTGCCCGGCTGAATGACACCACATCTCAAGGCCTTTCCGTGACTGTATTCTTCAGGGTGTCTACCCTGGACCCTGCGGATTTTACGGAAGTGGTCATGTCGGATGATGGCCTGCATAATGATGGAGCCGCTGGCGACGGAGTCTATGGTGTTACCCTGCCTGCCATGGGTGATCAGGAGATTGTTGAGTTCTACCTGTCAGCAAGCGATGGAGCAAATGTCAGGACGTGGCCTTCTCCGACCGACATAGGGCAGGTGGCAAACCTCCACTATCAGGTCGACGATGCACCCAATCCGCCGGGAGAGGGGATTTACCGCTTGATTATGACCGCTTCGGAAAACCGTGCGTTTAACCGAATAGATCGCGATTCCAACGCGCAGCACAACTGCACCCTGCTAGCAGATGACTGCAGTGGTCCGGTGGTAAGGTATCTTTGCGGAGTCCGGGTTCGCGGGGCGAGTAGCAGACGAGATACTCCTCCACCTATGCGATTGAGTCTTCCCAGAGACCGAAAGTGGAATGGAGAGAGTCAGTTAAACCTGAACACACAGTTTACGTGGCTTCAGTTCATTGGCATGAAGCTATTTCAGGTCAGCGACCTGCCGGCGCCGGACAGTAAACGAGTTGCAATCCGGAGGAACGGGCAGGATCTCGCGCAGGATACTGAAGAGGATTACGGGAGTTTCGTGCATCTGCAGCCTCTGAACTCTGAGTTCATAGATGATAAGATGCAGGATGATGCTCAAGGTAACCTCTACAAGAAGGTGCGCCCAGATGTGAACTGGGCCTATCGGAATGGTGACCTCGCGCGATATGCGAGAGACGGGTGGGGGAAGCAAACTAACGAGTCGGAAGACGACTGGGCAGATCTCGATGAATTCCTCCGGATCATGAATCAGGCAGATGCGGATTCAGACTACATTGACCAGGTTGAAGCGGTCGCGAATCTGGATCAGTGGATGCGCTGGTTCGCTGTTGAGACTCTCATCGCCAATGGGGAGACCAATGCAAGTAACGGCACGGACGATGATTACAGCATGTATCGGGGGCGTCTTGATCCAAGGTTCCAGTTTATTCCCCACGATCTGGACACAATACTAGGCCGAGGTGATGACTCCAGGATCACGGATCCCGAGCATACCTTGTTCGATATGGTGCGATCGGGAGAATCTCTGGGCCCTCTTGTTCCGCTTTTTGAAGAGCCTGGAATCAGGATTCGCTACTTCGAGGCCCTTCGTAACTTGATAGAAACCAGTTTTTCCAAAGAAAGATTTGACGCGCTGTTAATCAATCATCTTTCGGGATGGGTGCCGTCCGGGGTCATCGAGGATATGATTGATTTCATGGACGCCCGCCGTGCCTTTGTGCGAGGGGTAGTCGATGGGGAGCTTGGAGGGGCGCCGCCCAGACTCGAGCCTGCAACCTTAACTGCGCAGGAGTCTCCCCGCGGTGCTTTGTATCTTAGTGAGCTTCTTGTGCTAAACGAGTCATCGCACGAGGTCGCGGGAAGATTTCCAGATTATATTGAGCTGGCAAATGCAGGGGTAAGGCGCTCCCTCGCAGGCTACTCTCTTACCGATGACCCGTCGGATCCGCGGAAGTTTGTCTTTGCGCCAGGTATAGAGATTGATTCAGGGCAGCGATTAGTGCTCTACGCAGAGTCAAGAGATGGTCCAGGTGTTCGGCTGGGGTTCTCTCTGAGCGCGGCGGGTGAACAGGTTCTATTTTACGACCCCGCGGGTGTCCTCATTGATTCCGTAACCTTTGGAGCACAGATACCAGATCTCTCGATCGGCCGGGGTGGAGCTGCGGAAACCAGCTGGAGCCTGAACATGCCTACACCTTCGGCAGTTAATCAGGTGCACTCCCTCGGGCTTCCTTCGGGTCTTCGGATTAATGAGTGGCTGAGTAAGCCGGAGTTGGTCTACAGCGAAGATTTTGTAGAGCTTTATAATCCAGACCCCCTCCCGGTCTCGCTGGGGGGCCTTCGAATTACGAATGAACCAATGAGTGCTGCCCATGGGGCAGTACTGCCAGCTCTGACGTTTATTAAAGGTGGTGGATTTGTGGTGTTGGAAGCGGTAGGGGCGGGGGCTGAGGGACCGTCCGAATTGCCTTTCAAGCTTGAGGCGGGGCACGAATGGTTGGCCATTTATGGAGTTAATGAGGTCGAAATTGATCGGATTCACACGAGCTGTGATGCGCCCGACCAGTCTCGGGGTCGTGAGGCTGACGGTGCGGCTCTCTTTGGTAATTTTGACCTTCCGACTCCTGGTCTCTCTAACACCACGGATCTTACCAGAGAGAATCTGATCCTTCAGTTCCTGAGGATTACCGAGATTATGTATCATCCGGCAGAGTTCCCAGATTCAGAGTATATTGAGTTACGGAATGTGGGAGATGTGGAAATCAGTCTTGCGGGAGTGGAATTTACACGGGGCGTCCGATTCAGTTTTCCAGATGTTGTCCTCGGTCCGGGGGGCTACGCGGTGGTTGTGTCCGGTATAAATGAATTTGAGGCGGCTTACGGTGATGGTGTCAATGTTCTGGGAGAGTGGTCTGGACGGCTTGATAACGACAATGATCGGTTGAGGTTGGAGATTTCCGAGCTCAATGCAGCAGTGCATGATTTCACCTATCGTGACTGGTGGTATCCCTCTACCGATGGCGAAGGGTTTTCCCTGGTGATCGTCGATGAATCCCTGCGCTCGGAGACATGGCAGGAGTCAGGCAGTTGGGCCGCGGGAGTGGCAGGTGGCGGATCGCCCGGGATAAGTAGTGGTTTCTTTGTCTTTGGAGGGGCGAATCAGGAGGTTGACCTTCCTGCGGCAGCAACGCTCGATGCGACGGTGAGCTATGGCTCATTGAGTCGGGATGCGGTGACACTCAGGTGGAGTCAGCAGGACGGTCCTGCCCCGGCAACGTTTGGAAATAGCGATAACGAAGATACCGTTGTATCTGCCGCTGTTGCAGGGCGGTATACCTTTGTATTAGAAGCTACCTCTGTGGATGGCGCCTTTGAGGCAGGGGTTGTATCTGTTATATTCCGCGATTCTTATGAGGCATGGGCCGAGCGTCTGTTTGGAGATGCTGGGCAGTTGGCTGCGCAGAGCGAAGCAGACCCGGACGCGGATGGGTTGAGCAATCTTGCAGAGTTTGGCCTGGGACTCGATCCTGGTGTTTGGGACAGAGATGCTCTCGAATCTCCTTTTTTGACTCCGACTGGAGAGCTTACTCTGGTTTATTTTCGACCTTACCTCTCCGCAGCGACTCGAGTTATTCCAGAGGTCTCCACGGATCTTCTTTTTTGGGAAGCAGGGCCCGAATCGGTCTCGGAAACTGTAATCTGGCCCGATACCGAGGGGGAATGGGTCCAGGCTGAGGATCTTTATCCTTACGATGGGGTCACTCCCCGGTTTATTCGGCTCCGTGTTGAGGCGAATTAATATGGATCAGAAATCCAAACTGCATGGTGGAGTTCTTGCGCCGCTCAGGGAATAGATCTCAGGATTGCCGTGAGTTTGAACCTGAGGTAATTTGGAGTCGGGCCATGAAAAAGTGCTGGATTGCTCTCCTCCTGATGTTGCCAACCCTGTTGGGTGCTGGTTTCGGGCAGGAAGTTAGGGGGGGGGCTCTTGAAGCCACCGAAGAAGGGGGAGGAGGAGAGGCTTCAGTACTCACACGTCCTGATGCGAGGACGATGACCTTGAGTATACCCGGTCTTCGAGGATTGATCACTGACCGTAAAGGCAGGCCCCTTGCGGAAAACAGGGTCGGATATCAGCTCGCGCTTCAGTTCGTGCATTTTGCCGATCCAGTTGATGCCGATATCCTGAATTGGGCAAAGAAGCGTCTGGCGCATGCGTCAAAGATCGCGGGGAAGAATTATGAAGTAGCAGATAAGGATCTACTCTCTCACTACAAGCACCGGCGCTGGCTTCCACTTGTTTTTGGTGCTTCCCCGGTTCCGCCCGAGAAGGAAAAGGTCTTTAATGCGCAACTTATGCCCGGCTTGATCATGCATCCAGTCTACTTGCGACATTATCCGGGTGGAGACTCAGCGGCTCATGTCATCGGGTATGTGAGAAGCAAAGGTCGATTGCCTGCCGGTCCTATCGTTCATGGGGATCTTCTTTTTGAGGATACTCGTGGAGACGCTGGTCTCGAGAGAACAATGGATGAAGATCTGACCGGAAAAGCGGGGGAGCGAAAGCTGATTTTTGATTCCAATGGTCGGAAAATTCGTGATGAGTTAACCGAGCGTCCTAGGATTGGTCGCACGGTTGTCACAACCTTGAATCTCGATTGGCAGCAGCATGCGGAAAAGGTTCTGAAAGATAGCTGTCAACGTGGGGCCTTCGTCGTTGTAGATATTCCTACAGGCGAGGTTCTGGTTCTCGCCTCGAGGCCTAGTTACGATATCAATGTGTGGATTCCGCGTATCAGTAACGAGGAGTTAGGAGTGCTCACGGAGGATGAATCCCGTCCCATGTTTGGCCGAGCGTTCCAAGGGTTATACCCCCCGGCCTCAAGCTTCAAGCCAGTGGTAGCTCTTACCGCATTAACCCAGAAAGTAGTTGAGGAATGGACGGAGGTCGACTGTCCGGAGTTTATTGAAGTAGGGGCAAACCCACCAACCCAGATGTGGAACTGGACTAAAGAGCCCGAGGGACTTATGAACGTTACCCGGGCACTTGCACGTTCGAACAACTGCTGGTTTTATTTGGTTGGAATCGATACGGGGCCAAGTTCATTTCTCTCAACGGCGAGAAGACTTGGATATGGATCCCGTTCCGGCTTGCCTCTGTTCGGGGAGTCCTCTGGACGAGTCCCGACTAATGAGTATGTGCTAAAAAATTACGGAAGATCGTTTACCGATGGAGATACAGCAAATTATTCCATTGGTCAGGCTTGGGAAGCTACTCCGCTTCAGGTGGCGCAGTCCATGGCTGGGATAGCGAACGGATCAGTATTACCGAAATTGCAGTTGATCCGGCAGGTTCAGGACCCCTCAGGAGGAGTCCTTGAGGCGGCTGATCCGCAGTCTCGTAATGCCCTGGATCTAGATCC
Organism: Akkermansiaceae bacterium UBA5689; assembly: GCA_002420305.1. Lineage (GTDB taxonomy): Bacteria > Verrucomicrobiota > Verrucomicrobiia > Verrucomicrobiales > Akkermansiaceae > Roseibacillus_B. The sequence goes on from DIHT01000165.1 coordinate 40,280, forward strand.
GGATGCAGTGCAGATCGTTCATCAAGGTATGTATGATGTTGCCCATTCCGCCTGGGGGACTGGGCGGAGGGGGAGTCTGACCTTTGCCGAGGTTTGCGCGAAGACAGGGACAGGCCAATGGATCCCAGCGCTCGATCAGGAGGTTGCTTGGTATGCGGGCTTCTTCCCGGCCGAAAACCCAAGGCTTGCATTCGCAGCGCTTTACGAAGGTGATCCTGGAGAGGATATTTCCGGAGGCAGGAAGGCGGCTCCAATGATTCCGGCGTTTTTCGAGGAATTTAAGGATGTCATCGAGAATATGATTCGCCCCCCGTCCAAGGCGCTTGTCGTTATTGAGGAGGGCGAGGATCCCTCTTCAGCGATCCCCGCAGCGCAGCCAATTGACGAAGATGGCAACCCGATCACTCCGAATGGAAAAATACTAAAGGCAATTCCTGTGGAAAAGTGGGAGGAGGACGGCGAGCCGGTAGATCCTGTGGGGGAAGCGTTGCCTGCTATTCCTGTTGATGAGGCGCCCGTGGCGATACCGGTTGAAGAGGATGAATAGGTTGGCGACTTGGCGCTGGACGTTTCATGTTCATAGGTCCAGACACAACAGGTCAGATTCGTAATGGATATCCAAATAGCAACTCTCTGTGACTTCGCCGCCGACTATGGAAACGGTAAAATGGTGATTAACGGTACTTTCGATGCGCTACGCGCGACGAAGCTGCCGGTAGTGCATCCCCATTGTTCTCTTGCGATGAGGATATGTGTTCTTCCAGAGGACTCTGGTGATCACCGCATGACGATCAATATTATTGATGAGGATGGAAATTCAGTGGACCCATCCAAGATGCCGATTCGCGCGGATATGCCGATCAAGGTTCCGGATGAGGTCCCTTTCCTCACCCGGAATCTTGTTCTCAACTTCCAGGGATTGAAGTTTTCCAGTGCAGGAATTTATCATGTCGACGTTACAGTAGATGGAGAACTGGTTATCAGGCTTCCCCTCCGAGTTGTGAAAGTTCAGGGTAAGGCGGCTCCGGGGCCGTCTCCGGGGGAGTTAGCATAGTGATATTACGGTGGATTCCCCTCTTCTCTACGACTGCTCGCTAATTACAGGGGCCTCAAGCGGCCTCGGAGAGGAGTTTGCCTGCCAGCTTGCCCCTCATTGCCGAAGGCTTGTTCTCGTGGCGCGTCGCGAGGAGGAGTTGGGGCTTTTGCGAGATCGGTTACAAAGTGAATATTCCGAGCTCAAGGTAGAGGTTGTGAATGCTGATTTGACCTCGGCGGAGGCGCGCGAAGAGTTGATCACCACCGTGAAGGAGCATGATTGGGCCCCCAGTCTTCTGGTCAATAACGCTGGAATGGGGGATTATGGAGAGTTCGTGACAGGGGACTGGGAGAAGCTGGAGCAGATGTTGAGTTTGAATATCATCGCTCTGACTCACCTGACCCATGGGTTTCTTCCTGACATGATCCAATCGGGCCATGGCGCAGTGCTGAATGTCAGCTCCCTAGCCTCGTTACTTCCTATTCCAGACTTTGCAGTCTACGCGGCGAGCAAATCCTACGTGACCAGTTTTTCTGAGGCGCTGCGCCTCGAGTTAAATGATCACGAGATTCCAGTCCTGACTGTTTGCCCGGGGCCGGTGCATACTGGCTTTGGAGAGATTGCGGGCCGGGAGGGGTCCCTTGAGGAGAGTCCTGCCCGTGAGTGGTTCTTTGTTTCCAAGGAGGAGGTCGTCTTGGAGGCGTTGCTCGCACTGCAGCGTGAGCAGCCTCGATCTTACCCAGGATTGAAGGTTTCTCTGATCGCCACTGCACTTGCCACCATGCCGCCCGGGATATTGCGGTATTTCATGCGCAACAGACCGCGCGCAGTTCCGGAAGAGGGAGATTGAGTCTGCTTTGCCATGTCCCGAAATCGGAAAAGATCAGCCCGCCTACCACTCGATTATCGAGGGGTAATTCTTGGATTCGGTCTGTTGGTGGCAGGAGTATTCGGGCTTCTTGTCCTGCTTACGCCACTGGGTGGGAAGGTGAAGAACGGTCTTGGAGAAATCTTGAGGAAAAGCTCAGCTCCGGTTGAGAAAGAAAACGAAGGGGAGACTTTGATGAAGACAGAGCCAGAGAAGTCGCTCTCCCCGCTCGAGTCAGATCCCGATCCACAGTTTCCCCGTGGGACTCTTCGGCCTCTTTCCGACACGAACATCAGAAGTCTTTCGAAAGGGATTAATCTGAAAGTTGTGTTTGATGCAGAAGAGGGGGAACTGGCATCTATGGAACGGGATGACGGGGACTCCTATCATGCCGAGTATTCACTGAAAGTGCGTATGCCCCGTCCTGCAACTTCGCTGTCAGAAGTAGCACTGACAAGTCCCCACCTCATGGAGCTCTTTCCGGGGTTGAGAGAAATGATTCCGCAAGGAAAGGTCTCGGCTTGGTATCGCCAATTGTATGCGAATAAATCTGCCAGAATCAAAAGTGACATAGGTCGATTGAGCGAGATCCTCAGCAGGCATAACTTTTACGATTGCGAAACCATTTTGAACCTGCGTTCGGAGGCAACCGGGCAGCGACTCTTCCTGATGCAGGCCGAGATGGATGTCGTTTCTGATGGATCGGATGGGGATAGGCTGCCCCGGATGCCAGAAACGATTGTTAACTCAACAAACTATCAGCCGTTCACCAGTTATCGATGGAGGAAAACAGGATCCAAGCCTAATCCCATGATTGCGGGCTGGGAGACTAGATTCGGTAATGCCAAAAAGGAGCTGGAAGATCCCTCGCTTGGAAAGGATCGCGCTGCCTGGTTAAGGAGCAGGATGAAGATGCTGGAGACAGGTGTCGCGGATATGAAATTTGCGAGCTTTCTCATTGCTGAGTATGACCCATTCATCGTTATCCCAACAAATATAGTGAAAGATAGACGCGACCCCTACGCTCCAAACATTGGAGATTTTGCGATCGTTGTTCATGGGCGAGTGGCCTATCCGGCTATCGTCGGGGATGCGGGGCCTACCTACAAGGTAGGAGAGGCATCCTTGCGAATGGCACGTGAGATCAACGCTAATGCGACCCCATACAGTCGCCCGGTATCAGATCTAACCGTTACCTATCTTGTGTTTCCCCGGAGTGCAGATGACCCGAAGGGCCCCCCTGACTACGAGCGTTGGCGTGCACGTTGTGAAGAGCTTATTAATAAGGTTGGAGGCCTGGGGGAAGGGATTGACTTGCACCAGTGGAGAGATCTGCTCCGGGTAGAGTAAAGTCGGCTTGTGAGTCAGTACCCTGGTCGTGATAAGTGGCGATGAAAGAGTAGGCGTGGAGAGGGATCGTAGGCCTGTATGACGCCAAGCCCTCTGCAAGATAGCCGGAGAAGATCTCCTGCTTGACCGTTGCGCTGTGGGTGCTCTGTTATGGAGCGCCTTCGATGGTCACATTCATGGGTTTTCGACAGCTACCTCGTATTGTCTTGCGAGATTTAGAACGGCTTCAGAAATTTCATCCTTCAGGCCAAGAAGAGAAGGAAGTTCTCGGGTCAAAGAGGACTCGATTGGCCCTTTGTCCCGGGGGGGCAGTGGTGCGTGCCGGCCTAAGGACTGATCAACAGCTGGAGGATTAGTCCAGACAGAGAGGAGTCGTAGTGCCTCCATTCGATCGCTGAGAAGCATTTCTGTATTGGCCGAAAAACGAAGGAGACGGGAGGCATTGTGATCTCCTCCCGTCCGGAAGGCGCTATGAAGAATTCTCCTGAGGATCATACGGGGTAGCGGGCGTCCCTTCTGGCCGGGGGCGTATTCGTCCAATAATGCGGCTACGGCTGGGCGAGATTTCTCGATCGGAAGATCGTGAACTGCTCTGATGGCTTCATCCGCAATCTCGTTCTCCTCGTCAAAAAAGAAATGAATGAGACCCGGAGAGGCCAACCGCCTGAGCGCTAAGACAGATGCCATGCGGATTGCTTTGTTGGAGTGCTTGGCCAAGGCCACAAGTTCTCCCTCGGCACCTGATTGTGTGAGTGCCATCACACCTGCATGGCGGAGATAGGGGTCCTTGTCTTCGTTTTCGGCGAGTAAAAGGAGTGCGGGGTTGAACGCAGCTCTCACTCGAAGGCGAGCGAGTGAAATAGCAGCGAAGGCGCGCACCCGCGAAGAGGGGTCCTGCAAGGAATTAACCAATCGTCCAGCGTCCTTGAGGGGGGACTCCCCGAGGGCTCGAGCTGCTTGAGCGCGAAGCTCTTCGACGGGGTTTGCAAGTAGTTCTAAAAGACGTTCGGTGGAGGCTGCCGATCCACGGCGTCGTGCTCGAATCCAGAGGCCCCAGGTGCCATGGAGAGCAAGGGTGAGGCTTTCTTTTTGTCGAGTTGCATTGATAAAGTAGGGAACGGCCTCCGGGCGGTCCGCGAGAGCGAGCTGGGCCCGTAGGCGAACGCGGTAATCTTCGTGTTTCATCAGCTCAAATAGCTTGATGGAGGGGAGTTTCTGGATGCCGCCTCCGGCAAATAGAGGCGCCACCTCGGGATCGTGGGGACGGTTTGGACTTTGTCTGGCTGAAAGGGCGAAAATTCTTCCAGGACGCTCTGGGTTGCTTTGCCCAATTATGTCACAGATGTAGAGGTCGCCATCGGTTCCGAATACGAGGTCAGTTGCCATGGTGCCCCAGATCAGTTTTTGCGGAGTTTCCATTCTCATGCCGGCACCTTCTCTAGTGAGCTGGAAAGACCAGGTTCCAGAGCTTTCCGGGGTGCCACTGTTATCGCACAGAAGAAAGGAGTTTAGTAAGCGATCAGGAAAGCCCGTTCCGGGATGATAGGTGAGTCCTGCGGGGTTAACAGTGAGGACACCAACGGGAGGGAGAAGAAAAGCTGCTTGGTTGTTGTGAAAGGTGTCCCATTGGCGCTCTTGCATCCACTGATTTACAGGTCGCTTGGAATAGCCTATTTCTCGATGGAAAGTATGGAGGTTCTCATGGCCCGTACGCCATCCGCTGTCCGCACCCTCGACAACGTAGATGACTCGAGATTTGTCACCCTGGCTAGAATCGCTATCTACCGTCACAGGATTGCCCCAGCGATCGAAGGCGATGCCCTGAGGATCTCGCAATCCAGTATGAACGACTTCAAAGTTCGAGCCATCTGGATCGAACCGGTAAACTGCGCCCTGATCATTATAAGAGAATCGGCGGCCTTCCTGCGTCGAGACATTCATGGCCCGGTCGCCCACGGTTCCATAAATCCGGCCGTCAGGTCCCTGCGCGAATCCGTCGAGACCATGTCCTGCCAGCGAAATTCTTGGTCCAAAACCGGAGAGTAACTTCTTCTGCTCGTCCGCCTTTCCGTCCTTATCCGTATCGCGAAAGGACCAGATATGAGGAATGCAGGCAAAATAGACTCTCTCGTCGAGAGAGAAGACGCCACCTGCTGCTCCATCGAGGAGGTCGTCAAATCCATCAGCGTAAATCGTATTCTGGTCGGCGATGCCATCTTTGTCGCTGTCTTTCAGAAGGCGAATTCTGTCGGAGCGATCGGTCATTTTTGCGATGGGATACCGGTGATTCCATTTCTGGTGAAGTTTCCTCCTGTCGTTTAGCGTCACGGCGGCGAGATCGTCGTTGAGCCAGTAGGGGTGGTCTCTCGTGCTTGGTATGCAATGCCCGGAACGATGCGTTTCTGTTACAAGCAGGTTGCCGTCCGTATCGATGGAAAGGGCATTTGGAGAATAAAGGCCGTGATCTGCATAGGTAGCGAAGATCTTAAGATTGCCCTCCTTTGGAATCTGTAATCCTGGTATCAGGGAGGTGGCAGTAAGCCCCGGAATCACTGGAAGGCCATTCTTGGTAGCAGGGGGGAATGAGGGTTCTGGTTTGTTACTGAACAGGATATGGTCAATCAGGATGTAACCGTGCGGGCGAGTTGAGGCATCGACAAGCCTCAGGGCGCCCTCCTTCCCGATGAGAGCGCTGACGTCCCACGTCTTCGGGAGCATGTTGTAATCGGACTGACCAATGGCCTCTCTTACAATTTTTTTATCCACTAGAAGCTGAATGGAGGTGAGTCCCTTCAGGTTCCCACCCCCGATCAAAAAACTGATGTAGGATTTTCTAATAGTGAAGGGGGATGAGGTCAGCGAACCCATCCCTTTGGAGCCCTGAGTAAAGGAGCTAGCGAAGGATTCCCCTGCAAACCCGGTAACTTCGCCAGGCTGGTTTCCGCCTTGCGTGGAAGAGGCAGATTCCCCAAACGCGTTGCCTGTCATGCGCCATGCTTCGAAGTCTCCCTTCTCGAAGTCTTCAAACAGGGTTTGCTCTGCCGCTAAAATTACTGTTAGAGACAGGGAAAAGAGGATGGAGGAAAGCAGAGCCATCGAGTTTAATTGGGGCTGAATACGGCCCCCATGGGGCGGAGGCAATTGGACCAGAGCTATAATGTCAAGGTGTGTCTAGGGCTACGGCTGGGAGCTCTCATTTGAGCATAGAGATCAGTTGGTCCTCGGAGAGGATATCGACCCCGAGCTTGTCTGCCTTGTCTCGTTTTGACCCTCCTCCTTCACCTGCGAGTAGGTAGCTGGTGTTGCCAGAGACAGATCCGCTCACCTTTCCTCCACCTTGCTCTATCATCTCCTTGTAAATGGAACGGGGCTGAGAAAGTGTTCCAGTTATGACAAAGGTTTTCCCCGCTAGAGGCATTTCAGTCGCTGCGGATGCCTCCGATGGCCGCGGAAGGAAGTTTGCCGACTCGGGGCAAAGTCCGAGTCTCTCGAATTGTTGCATGAATTCTTTCCCATGCTGGGAGCTGAAGAATGCTATCAGATTACGAGATGCGACTGCTCCGATGTCCGAGGAGACCTCGTAGTCTGCGATTTCTTCCTCTGCCTTTTGCATTCTTTCCTTCAGCGCGTCATGGAGCTTCTTCCGGGCGCTCCTCTCTGCGTCATCCAGGGGAGGCCTGTCCTTGTTCTGGGGGGAGACCTCTTTTCTTTCTTCTTCTAAATCTGCAAGAAGGCTAATGGTGCGGAGGATTTTGCTGGAGGAGATGTCGGGTAAGGTTTTGTGCAGGCGGCTCAGCTCCCTTGAGGCTGACTCCCCAATTTGGGGAATACCCATAGCGAAAATCCACCTTGAAAGTGGCTGATCTGCCTTTGAGTCATTTATGGAGTCGATCAGAAGCTGAGCCTTCTTTTCTCCAAAACGTCGAGGTTTGGAGCTCTCCCCGGTCTGGAGACGTGCCGGGTCAAGTAGTAGATCCGACAGTTCTTGGATTCGAAGAGAGAAGAGGTCTAGGGGCGACTTTACCATGCCGGACTCAACCAGCTTGATGGCGACTGATTCGCCGAGGCCATCGAGATCGAGTGCCTTGCGCTGAGCAAAGTGGGTGAGGGCTGCGACTGCCTTGTTGGGGCACAGAGGGTTCTCGCACCACCATGTGACAACGGGGCGTCCCTTGCTCTCAGAGTTTGCCCGCCGGGCGATAGGGGAATTACAGGCCGGACAGGTTCCTTGGAGATGCTCCTCCATCGAGAACGGCTTCGTGCCAGGCGGGCGGTCTTCGGTAATGACTTTCAGAACCTCGGGGATGATTTCTCCAGATTTATGAGCAAGGACAGTGTCTCCGATGCGGATATCTCGGTCGTGAATAAAGGATTCATTGTGCAGGGTCGCTCGGGATACGGTAGTAGCTGAGAGAGACACGGGTTCCAGTTCAGCCACAGGTGTCAGAATTCCACTCCGTCCGACTTGTATTGTAATATCAAGTAAGCGTGTGGGCTTTTGCTCCGGGGGATATTTGAAGGCTACTGCCCACCGGGGAGCGCGGGAAGTTGCTCCAAGTGCAGCTCGGTCCGAAAGGGATGCGATCTTGATCACTGCGCCGTCGGTAGCATAAGGGAGTTCAAGTCGCCGTTGTCCAAGTTCACGTATCGCTGAGAGGACGCCATTTGAGGTATCAGTGGTCCATACCGGCTCGTTGCATGGGATAGAGCAGGAATTCAGGAGTGAGCGGAAGTCCCCCTCGCTCAAGAGATCAAGGCCCTCCATCGCGCCAAGTCCGTGCGCGATAAAGGAAAGGGGCCGCTTAGCCACTGACCGAGAATCGAGCTGTTTCAGAGTTCCTGCGGTTGCGTTCCTTGGGTTCGCGAATGTTTGCAGGCCGGCTTCTTCCCGTTCTTCGTTAAGACGAGCAAATGCCTTGTTAGGCATGAAGACCTCTCCGCGAATTTCCAGCATCGCAGGGAAGGGAGTCTTCAGAGTAAGCGGCAGGCTGGGAATAGTTCGGAGATTTGCAGTGATCTCGTCTCCGGTCAGGCCATCTCCACGGGTAGCGCCGTAAGCAAGAGAGCCATCCCTGTAAACCAGAGAAGTAGCAACCCCGTCGATTTTTGGCTCGATGCTTACGGTGATGCTTTTTCTGCCAAGATTCTTCTGCAGCCTCTGGTAAAAATCCAGAACCTCTTCTTCGGTAAATACGTCGTCGATGGAGAGCATAGGAACTGGATGGTTCACCTGCTTGAACCCCTCGAGCGGGGCTCCGCCTACCCGTCGCGTAGGGGAGTTAGGGTCATCTAGTTCGGGGTGTTGGTGCTCCAGTGTTTCCAGCTCCCGAAATAGGCGGTCATACTCGGCATCAGCTATTTCTGGTCTGGCCTCCACATAATAGAGCCGGTTGTGTCTCTCAAGGAGGGAACGAAGTTCATTGATCTTCTTGGACGGAGACATAGCGCTGGGAGGAAAGGTAGATGATTCTCATCAGGTGGGGAAACCCCAATCACAAGACGGAGGGATCTCCTGAGATGGCCGATAGCTAATGCGCTGGTTTCCGCAGGGTATCGAGAGGTTTGCAGATCAGGGCCCCAGCAAAACACCCGAGGAGGTCTGCAACCCAGTCACCAAGGTCATTGCCTGAACGGCCAGGGATCCAGGATTGATGCCATTCGTCGATGGCCCCGATCATAGCAAGGGCAATGACGACAACGACGAGGTTGTGGCGCCACGAGCAGGATCCACGAAGATGCAGTGCGATTGACAGGAGGACGGCTCCGATCAGGAAATACACAAAGTGAAGAATCTTATCAAATCCTGGCAGATCAAGGATGCTGACTTCCGGAGGCGGTCTGCCTGAGAGGATCCACAGGATAAGAGCCCACAAAGCGAACGCTAAGAGCCATAGGCGGCTCTTCCGCAAAAGAGAGGGGAACCCGGCGGCAGGCATCAGCGGTCGTCACCGCGTTGTTCAACCTCCAGTCGTTCCGCGAGCCACTGCTTCATCATGGACTGATAATTGAGGAACCGCTCTCTCGCAATACGCTTGATTCGGGAGAGCATTCTGGGATCGAACCGTAGAGTGATAGTCGTTGATTCGCGGCCGTCAGGAACGTGCTCGGACGCTTTCATCAGCTGGGGCATCAGTTCGTGGCCTTTCCAGAACTCGGCTTCCTCGGCCTCACTCGAAAAGTCAGGGATTTCACCCCATGTAGAAATGGATTTCATGCTCTACTTGTATTCAGCATATTTACGATCGTAGTACCTCCGCTCGCCCTCAGTGAGATCCCTCACAGCTACAACGCGAACTTTTTTGCCGTCGGACCAGAAGCAGAGAAACAGGTAACGGTCTTCAACAGTGCGGCCGAGTGCATAATAGCGGGTTTCCCCATCACTGCGATCCCGATCAGGGAGGAACCTGACCGAAAAAGGGTCTTCGAGGGCCTCTTCGATCTCGCGGGGCTTTATGTCCTTTAGATCGAAGTGAACATCCAACAGGTCGAGTTCCATCCAGGCCTCAAACCTAAGGTAAGGAGAGCCGTTTCCACAATGAAATAAGCGGGTTCTGAAGATGGATAAATAAAAGAGAGCGTATGATCGCCTTCTTTCTGAAGAAATGGGGCTAAAGAATCCACCGAGAGAGAGCAGAGGCTTGGGGCTATGCTGTCAGGGTCCTGCTTATCGAGGGCGAGAGCCTCCTCGCAAGGCATATGCTAAAGGATAGGGATGCCGGAACCGAATTGTGGCGATGCCAATCTTCCTCAGTTGCGCTAGATAATGCGGTGTGAGCCTCTAGGCTCACAATTGAGGTGATAACTTTGTGGATCAAGGCTCCGCGGTATCGAGTAGGGAGCTTTTCAAGCTGGAGTAGGCTTCGAAACCAATGACGAAGTAGTTGGGATTGCCTGTGACTTTGCCGTAGAATATTCTATTTCTGGGGGAAGAGCTGGCCGCAGCGAGTTCAAAAGAGGATTCACGGAATCCCTTCAGCTCACCCTCCTCATCAAGTTCTTGAAAGATTGCGGTCAGTCGAAAGCTTGGGGAGCGCAGGGCGCGGGCGGCAGCAGGGCTAGCCGGGTTCAGCCATTGCTCAACACGTAGTTCCTCCATGAACTTGAGGAATTGATTGGCCCGATGCTTGTTCAGCTCAGGAGTTACATCCTCTTCGTACTGGCGGGCGCTCCACTCCTCAGACAAGAATTTGTATTTTAGAGTCAGAGCAGGATCTCCGAGGGGAACAGAAATGGGGAAATGCTCTATCTTCATGGCGCTGAGATCAACAATTGAGAACGGCATGAGTAAAGAGTCCTGCCATTGGTAGACTTCGGCCGCTATGGAGGTATAGCTTGCCGGGCTGATCTCTGCGACCGTTGAGGTTCCCTGCCTCATGGCGAAGCACCGTCCTTCTGGTGAGCGGCCAAAGATGATGTCGACTGGTTCGCCTTTCTTCAGCTCAAGGAGGATTCTTTTTTTCGGGGGGGAAAGCCCGTAACGGGATAGGTTGGCAGCGGCATTCGAAGCAAAGCCGACAACTTCATCGCGTGTAAGAGATGCTAAAACCTTTGCAACGCGGGCTTCGTTAGCGGGCGATACCTGATTCTTCTCCTGAAGGGTCCATCGAGGGCGTCCGGTCCGGTCTTTTCCAAGGAACACATGAATCGTAGAAGACCGTGTGGACTGATGGATGGTCAAGGATCTAAGAGCAGAGATTTCGAAGTCGGCGAGTGTTCTATCCCTGAGTTGATCAACCTTGAGGGGGAGCTGTGCAAGCGAGATTCCACCGGCTACGGGATTGCGAGGCAGCTCAAATACAAGTCCCGGCCGCTCTTCCGAGGTTGCAAGCACTGTGTCAGCCTCGGGAGGAGCAGGAGGCTCAATTGTCACAATGGTCGAGGAAGATGATTGGCCGGTTCCGGCACCTTTCGAAGTGAGTTCAAGTTGGAGTAAAAATGCTCCAGGTGGACGCGGTGGAATGGTGATTGATTTTCGTTCATGTATCCGAATTGCTCTCATCTGGGAGAGTCCAACGATAAGACCATTCACCATGGCGGGCTTGGTTCTCGTTTCGAGGGGTTTCATCATGCGCCACACGGAGGATTGATCAGGACTTCTACTGAGCATGATTTCTCTTCCTTCTGATCGAATCCTGATACCCGAAATACTTTTCTGATCTATGAGAACAGGATGATGGTCGCGAAGCCGACTCAGGCCACGATCAAGAATACGACGAATATTGAATGGGATCTTTTTTGGGGTAGAACAGACATAAACATGATTATCCAATGACTTCTCCCGGGGTTTCACGAAGAACGTCTCGTGGAGGTGGCCATCCTCCTCGTCCAGGCGGTGCCATGCCGATCGCCGGCCTACGGTAAAATCCGCGAGAATCTGGCCGCCCCCCCCCTTGAGTGTTATCTGGTATGGGCCGGCGTTGGAAGCGGAGGCGCGTATCCCGCTCTCTTCCTCCGTTATCGCTCTGCTCTTGAAGCTATCTTCTATCCGGAGGTGGCGAGCAGCGTAAATGATGGTCTGAAGGATGGCGTAATCAGCGCGGTCTCGCACCGGTGTAATCATTTGCCAGACTCCTTGGCGCTTTACGAATCTGGTTCGATCGCTCTCTCCTTTTTGAATGATCAGCTCTTCAACATCGCTGAGGTCAAAATCGGAGTAAAGCAAGCCGCCTGCAGGTTCAGAAGTGGTTCCGAATATGATTCCGAGATCCTTGTTGCTAAGGTGTATGGCAGCCATGCTGCCTGCCATAATGGCAATGATCGCAAGAATCAGGGTGAACCTTCGGGAAAGCATGGTGCCGATAGATGAACTATAATAGCGAGCTTGAGGACGATCTGTTGATTCCTGAGTTCCCAACTAGGAGCGTCGACTATTCCAGACAAAGAGTGAGATCAGGAGGAAGAGCCCCGGTATGAAGAACAGGTTGAGCTTGTTAACAAAGGATACTTTCTGGGAGGAGAGGAGAAGCTTGTAGTAGCGAATTGGTTTTGGGCCAATTCCGGAAAGCTCCTCTCGGCCGATGAGCCAGTTGCTAGTATTTCGCAGGAAGTCAATATGCTCCTTCTGCCTGCTTCGGGGCCGCAGGAAGTCCTTGTTGGCCACGATAATCATGCGAGACGTGCTGTCCGCGGTCCGCTCGTTGCGCTCATTACCGCGGGAAACTGAGGCTGCAAGATAGTGTGGGCCGGGTAGAGGGCTCGAGCCGTCAAGCGGTTGAGCGGTAACGCTCTCGTTCGCAGAGATTAGGGCAAGGGGAAGGATTTGTCTTAGTTCGAGATCTTCGGCGTTCTCCCTCAATTCCAGTGACGAGGTCGCCCCCTCGAACAGGGTAGAGGCATTGCCAAGATCTCCCACCGCTGCCGCGTTGGTGAAGGTGGAGGGAATATCGAAGGCTCTCTGGCTTCCTTTTGTCGTCGACAAACGCACCGCTCTCGGAGTCACCCCGTGCTCTCTCAGGAAGGCGCGAATATTGGGAGGTTGTTCCTTAATGGTAGGATCCAAAACTACGAAGAGAGCTGCTTTTGGTCGTTTCCAATAGTTGCGGAGGGCATCCATCTCTTGCGTGTTAAGATCGAAGCGGGGGGCAACCAAGGCGACCCCGGCTGCATCATCGGGTATTTGATCGAGTCCTGAGATTTTGAATGGTGCTATCTCGATGTTCAGGCTGGCAAATGTTCGGCTCAGAAAAGCCCAGGGGGCATCTTCTTCAGATCCCCCAATCTGGCTTTTATCAGCTACAAAATACATGCGGCGGGGGTCGCCCTCGAGAGCACGGCGGAGGGAGGCTGTTATCTGGTCCTCGTCCCGGTAACCAATCAGTCGCCGCCCCCTTCGCTGGTCGTTGCTGAAAACCAGCATATCTTGAACGGGGATAAACCGAATGTGAGCTTTCCGCATTTCTTCCTCGTTTCGTTCGGGGGTCTCGGATCTGCTGCTCGTAGCAAGAGAGGGTAGAGCGTTGATGATGATGGTGTCTTCAACAAACGCGGTGTCGTATTTGTCTGCGATCGCGATCGCGGTATCGCTGTCGCGCACATAGTCTATCAACTGAACCTGGATTGCGCCCTTGCTGAGGCGTTCGTAGGCGTGGAGTAAAGAGGAGAGTCTCGGATAGTGAGCAGAATTTCTCCGGACTGCGGCGATAATCTCAACAGGGCTTTCCCGCGTGCTGAAAGACTTGGATTGCAACAGGCTACGAGTCTGATTGGAGAGGGAAAAGGTCTTGTCCTGACTGAGGTCCCAGACTGATGGATGAGTGCCCGCAAAGTAATTCAGGGAGAGTAGAATGATCAGGCTAAGGCAAAGTTGCAGCAACATCATGCCGCCCTCTGATCTTGGACGCTTCCGACCTTCTTCTGATGGTAGGGTCTGCTCCTCGATTTTGCCGGTTTTCTCAGTCATGACAGATCGTTGAGGTTAGCTTTTCCAGCGCCGGTAGTTGAGGGCGTGATGAGTCATGAAAAGCACGAAGGCGGCTGCGCTGAGGTAATAAATGATTGTGCTGCTGCTTATCAGTCCTCTTGAAAAGTCGCGGAGGTGTTCGCTGGCCGAGATGTGGTGAAACAGAGAGGCTGCGGGAAACTGATCCCCGTAGATTACAGTGATATATCCAAGAAAGTAATGGATAAAAAGTAGCCCCACCGTAATCACCCCAGCAATAATCTGGCTGGAAGTCAGTGATGAAGCAAAAGTGCCAATGGCAATAAAGAGGGAGCCCATGAGCACGATCAGAAGAAATACTCCTCCCAGAGAGCCGGTGCTGAAGGGAGGGTCGAGATCAGTTAGGAGGCCAAAGATTTGAAATTGAAGGAAACTTGGAATCCAAAGAACAAGGTAGAAGCACAGGGTGGCGAGGTATTTGCCCAGAACGAGCTGTGCAGTCTGCACGGGCGCGGTCAGGAGGGTTTCTAGGGTACCTGCCCTCTCCTCTTCGGCAAAGAGGCGCATTGTAATCAGCGGAAAAAGGGCGAGAAAGTAGAACCAGAACTGAGGCATGTGGAATACAATGTAAACCAAGCTCTCCGGGATTGGGGCGTCCTGAAGAGCCTTCATTGCGCTGGAGATCGACCAGCCCTGCATAACCGTGACAAGAGAGAGAAGAATCCATCCAAATGGACTCTGGAAGAAGCCTCGGAATTCCTTGCGGAGAATAATCAAAACGGTGCCCATTTCAGTCCTTCCGCGTAAGTTCGACAAAAACATCCTCCAGCGTGGCCGCGTGACGATGCAGGCTGCGTAGAGGCCATCCTTCTTCCCGGGCAAGATTCGCAAGTCGCTCGCGGGTATCGGTTCCGGATTCAACAAGAATGGAGAATTCGCCCCAGTTTCCGCGATTCCTCTCGTGAATGACTTTCTTGACCTGGTCAAGGGCGCTCATTTTCTCCCGGGCTCTCTCGGGATCAGCCTTCACCTCTACGGAGATACGGCCAGCACTGCGCATCGTGGAAACGAGATTAGAGGGAGTATCCGAGGCGAGGACGGTTCCTCCATCGATAATTACTATTTTGTCACAGATCATTTCCACCTCACTCAGAATATGGGTGGAAAGAAGGATCGTGTGGGACTCTCCAAGCTCCTTTATGAGGTTTCGAATCGATCGAATCTGGTTTGGGTCGAGCCCATTCGTCGGTTCGTCGAGGATGAGCAGGGGTGGATCGTGAATTAGGGCGTCGGCCAGTCCTACCCGCTGACGGAACCCCTTGGATAGCGTCTTGATCATCTTGCGGCGGACATCTCCCAAGCCGCACCGCTCAATGACCTCATCCATACGGCGGCGAAGGGAATCTCCCCTTAGTCCCTTAATATGACCGCGAAACCGCAAATATTCACGTATTCGCATGTCTCGGTATAACGGGACCGATTCAGGAAGGTAGCCTATCCGGCGGCGGGTTTCCAGAGGATGTTCGCCTACGTCCAACCCATCAACGGTGGCGATCCCGCTGGTTGCGGGCAGAAACCCGGTCAGGATACGGATTGTGGTGGTCTTCCCGGCGCCATTTGGGCCTAGGAAGCCGACCACTTCGCCGTCCGCGGCCTCGAATGAGGCGCCTGATACCGCGGAATGTCGGCCGAACCGTTTGGTGAGATTGTCAACCTTGATCATCTTGGGTATGACGAGAACCGGTTTGCATGTGCGATTGACTCTCCGAGTAAGACACCTTAACTAAAACGAAACGTGGCCGGCACCAAGGAAGAAAACCCCAAGAGCCGTCTGCGAACCCCTTCTGGTCACGCTCGATGAACTCATCCGTCACCGCCCGCATGAGCGCTAATTTGCTTGAAACGAATTATGAGCGCTGGCTCGAGGACCCTACTGCTATCGAACCTGCCTGGGCGGCGTTTTTCGAGGGTTTTGAGCTGGGAACGGCCCAGCTGGAGGTGCTGGGAGAGGCTGACCAGAATGGCGCTGCCACGGTTAAAACGGAGACGGGGCACGAGGAGGACTCGGAGGCTCTGCCTGATTCAGTGCATTCAGCCTTTCGAGGCAGGTTGGTGAGTCTCGTCTACAACTACAGGACTCTTGGGCATACTCAGGCCCATATTAACCCTCTCGATGACTCGCCGAAACGAAATCCCCGGCTAGACCCCATCAAATTCGGTTTCGAGGAGAAAGATTTTAGTCGGCGCGTATCCACCCAGTTCTTCCGAAATGGGGCGGAAATGAAGTTGGGTGAGATGATCTCCGGATTAGACGCGACCTACTCTGGATCGATTGGGTTTGAGTTCATGCATATCCACAACACGGAAGTGCGTAACTGGATTCGCGAAAAGGTTGAAGAGCGGGTGACTGAGGCCAATCCCGCTCGTGAAATGAAGGAAAAGGCTCTGGGCTGGATTTTTGAGGCAGAGCTTTTTGAATCTTTCATTGGGAAAAAGTTTTTGGGAGAGAAGCGTTTTTCTCTGGAGGGTGGAGAGGGGCTAATGGCGATTCTCAATCGAATTCTTGAGATGTCTCCAGGTGTTGGAGTCAAAGAGGTAGCGATGGGGATGGCCCACCGGGGTCGACTGAATGTCCTTGGCCAGATTGTTCGCAAATCTCTCCGCACGATCCTTTACGAATTCACGCCAAATTATGTTCCCGACCTCGTAGCGGGCGATGGAGACGTCAAATACCACCTTGGGTATGAAAATGTTCGGGCCTTTCCTGATGGAGAGGTCCGAGTCAGCCTTGCGGCAAATCCTAGCCATCTGGAGGCAGTAAACGCGGTGGTGGAAGGTAAGGCGAGAGCCCGGCAACGAATTCTAGGTGATGATGGGTCAAAGACAGACCGGAAGCAGGTCCTGCCCCTGCTTATTCATGGGGATGCGGCTTTCGCGGGTCAGGGTTCAGTTGCTGAGGTTCTCAACCTTTCTCAGCTTCCTGGATATCGGACAGGAGGAACAGTTCATGTCATTATCAATAATCAGATAGGGTTCACGACCATGCCGTCTGATGCTCGGTCCTCTTCCTATGCCACCGATGTGGCCAAGATGATTGAAGCTCCTATTCTGCACGTGAACGGAGAGCGCCCCATGGAATTGATCTGGGCTGCAGAATTTGCGTTCGCCTTCCGCCAGAAGTTCGGCAGAGATGTCGTAATCGACATGTATTGTTACCGCCGCCAAGGCCATAACGAAACAGATCAGGCGGCCTTTACTCAACCTCATATCTATCGGCAGATCTCGAAGAGGAAACCCCTCGGGAGGCTCTACGCTGATGAGCTGGTTGAAACTGGCGTCATGAGCGCTGAGGAGGTTCAGGCCGGACATGATGAGATATGGAGTCGGTTTGAGTCGGAGTATGATGAGATGAAGCGTCTTGAGGAGGAGGGGAGCCGAAGCATCTTTACGGGATCTACGGCCAAGGCACAGGAAAGCTTCAACCATGACCCGGTTCATACGGGGATCACCCGGGAGCTTCTGCAGCACGTCGGAAGCGTTCTTACGTCCGTCCCAGAGGGCTTTAAGCTGCACCCTACTCTGGCGAAACGATTTATGCCGCGGCGTGTAGATGCATTGAAGAATGGCGGTCCGTTCGACTGGGCATTTGCGGAGTCGCTTGCGTGGGGTGCTCTCCTAAAGGAAGGCTACCCCGTGAGGCTCTCAGGGCAGGACTGTCGTAGAGGCACTTTTAGTCAGCGCCATGCGGTTTTCTATGATTATGAAAGTCGCGATCGCCACATACCCCTCTATCATATCGATGCGGAACAGGCCAAATTCTGTGTCTACAATAGTCTTCTATCAGAGGCTGCGGTGCTTGGCTTTGATTACGGCTATTCCCTGGGCTGTCCTCAGATGCTGATCATGTGGGAGGCTCAATTCGGCGACTTTGCGAATGGCGCCCAGGTGATCATTGACCAGTTTATTTCTTCTGCAGAATCGAAGTGGCAAGTGCCCAGCAGTGTAGTGATGCTGCTGCCGCATGGTTACGAGGGCATGGGGCCTGAACACAGCAGTGCGCGTCTCGAGCGGTTTCTCCAGCTTTGTGCCGAAAAAAACATGACCGTGGCCAACCTGTCCACGCCCGCGCAATATTTCCATATTCTGAGGAGGCAGAAGCATCGGAGCTTTTTGAAGCCTCTCGTTCTCATGACACCTAAGAGTCTCCTGACAAGGCCGGAGGCGGTTTCCAGGGAAGAGGATTTTCTTGAGGGGGAGTGTTTTCGAGAGATATTGCAGGATCCGCAGATTGAGGAGCTGGATCTTGAGAAGGTTGACCGCGTTGTATTCTGTTCAGGGAAGGTCTATTACGACCTTATGCAGCACCGTAAAGAGAACGATCTAAGCCATACCGCGATCATTCGGGTTGAGCAGCTTTACCCTTTCCATGGTGAGATGGTTAAGAAGCTCATTGAGCCTTTCAAGCGCGCGGACGTATTCGTCTGGTGCCAGGAGGAGCCTCTTAACATGGGGTCCTGGTCCTATATCTGGTCGAGGCTCGAGCAGTGCGTAGGGTCTCGCCGGGTGCGCTATGCAGGCAGGGACAGGGCTTCAAGTCCGGCTGCGGGATCGAAAGCAATGCACCTGCGGGAGCAGAAGAAGCTAGTGGAAAAAGCGTTCTCGGTGTAAGAAAGGGCGCGTAGCCCAGACCTAATTGATCTATGGCCCTTGAAGTCAAAATTCCTGCTGCCGGTGAGTCCATAAACACGGCGACGGTGGGTCAGTGGCACAAGTCAGATGGGGAGACGGTCGCAAAGGGAGAGGTCCTCGCGACGATTGAAACGGATAAGGTCTCTAACGAGGTTGAGGCACCTATAGACGGTATTATTCAAGTCGTTGTCCCAGAAGGGGAAGAGGTGGCAATTGGCACGGTTATCGCTGAGATAACCGAAATAGCAGAGGTCGAGGATGGTGAGGACCCAAGTAGACCCGGTGAATCGGGTCCGGGTGAGGCTAAGGTGTCAGGGGAAGTGGCTACTAGGGGAACGGTGAGCGCGGAAAATCCGGAGAGTAATGAGTTGGAGCCCTTTGGATTCACCGCTTTGGATGAGGGCCCGGAAATTATTGCCATCAAGGTTCCTGCGGCAGGGGAATCGATCGCTTCAGCCACAATAGCGCAATGGCACAAGAGGGATGGAGAAGCTGTGAGCGCTGGTGATACTCTTGTTACTCTCGAGACAGATAAGGTCTCTGCAGAAATCGATGCGGAATCTTCAGGGCTCCTGAATATCCTTTCCCCGGAAGGTATGGAGGTTTCCATCGGTGCGGTGATTGGGACTGTTACGGTTGGGGAGGTGCCGGAGGCCGATGCGGATGTGGGTCCAGATGTTTCGGGCGGCGAGAAACCTGAAAAGCTAACCTCAGGTCAATCGGAGAAGCAGCATGTTCCGTCAGTCGCGGAATCAGATAGACAGGGTGCCTCCTCGGCGGCGGCTGCTCTGCTCTCGTCTTCTCTTCTGTCAGAGAAGGCAGCTGAGGAAGCAGGAAGGCAAAGCCATAGATCACAAGAGGCCCCTGAAGATGCGCCCGATTCGGATGGTGGTCGCACCACACGGCGTCGGATGACGCCCCTGCGAAGGAAGATAGCCACCCAGCTTGTTAACGCACAGCAGACAGCCGCAATCCTAACGACTTTCAATGAGGTCGATATGTCGGCAGTGATGCAACTCCGGAAGACAGTACAAGAAAGCTTTGTCGAAAAGTATGGGGTCAAGTTGGGGTTCATGTCTCTCTTTGTAAAGGCGGTGGTGCACGCTCTGAGAGAGGTGCCTTCCCTGAATGGACGAATTGAAGGACAGGAAATTGTAGAGAACCATTTTTATGATATCGGTATCGCGGTCGGCACCGAGAAAGGCCTTGTCGTTCCAGTGATTCGGGATGCAGAGGCGAAGGACTGCCCGCAAATTGAACACGATATTCTCGGTTACGCTGAGCGCGCGAGGGAGGGCAAGATACAGCTCGAAGATTTGCGGGGTGGAGTTTTCACCATTTCTAATGGGGGAATCTATGGGTCACTTCTGAGCACTCCGATTCTCAACCCGCCACAGAGTGGGATTCTCGGGATGCATACGATCCAGGAGCGTCCGGTGGCGGTTGATGGCAAGGTTGAGATCCGCCCCATGATGTATCTGGCGCTAAGTTATGATCATCGGATGGTTGATGGAAAAGAGGCCGTGACGTTTCTGATCAAGGTGAAAGAGTGCCTCGAGAGCCCAGCCAGTCTTCTTCTTGAATTGTAGAAGGCGTTGGCCGCAGGGCGGCTAAAAAGTTTCATGCGTTCGCGAACTACAATACCGGCTGGAGATTGGCGCCATGTGTGAACTTCGTCGGTTCCTGAAAGGTTTTGCGATCGGGTCCGCGAATGTTATTCCCGGTGTCTCTGGGGGAACAATTGCCGTAATTACTGGGGTCTATGAGCGTCTGATCGAGGCTCTAAACAGATTTGATGGAACAACGGTCCGTCTTTTGTTGAGATTGAATGTTCGAGGAGCGTGGCTACGGGTAGACGGTCGCTTCCTTTTTGGACTTGGAATCGGCGTGGTCGTGAGCATAGCCACGATGGCACGGCTGATGGAGTGGGGATTTGAGAACCAACCGGTTTTAATCTGGGCGTTTTTCTTTGGGTTGATCGTTTCTTCCATTCCTTCACTGGGATCCCTTGTGAAAAGGTGGACTATTGGCCCTGTGCTCGGGGTAGTTGCTGGGGCTGGAACCGGTGGTGCGGTAGCGTTTCTGCAGCCTGCTAGCGGCAGTGATAATATGATCTATCTTGCTCTCTGTGGGGCGGTGTCGACGTGCAGTATGATCATACCGGGCCTTAGTGGATCATTTGTCCTGCTTCTTATGGGAGGATACAGGCTCGTCATGGTTGATGCGGTTAACAGTCTCACCGCAGGAGAAATAGGAAGGTCTTTGGATATCCTCATTCCCTTTCTCATCGGTGGGGTAGCAGGCGTGGTGCTGCTGTCGCGTCTGCTGAGCTGGCTCTTTCGGACGGTCCATGACCTTGTGATGGCTCTGATTACAGGATTTGTAGGAGGATCTCTCATTGTGATTTGGCCTTGGAAAGTCACGCTCACAGAGAAGTTCATTCGTGAAGGCGAAGAGACGGAAAAGATCAGCGGATTTACTGGGTGGTTTCTCCCCGACATAGGATCCGGAGCGACTTGGGCTGCCTTGGGGTGTATGCTGGCAGGTGCGAGTCTGGTTTATCTAGGCGCGCGGCTTGGAAACCGGAGTGGCGCGAGCTAACCGCAGAAGCGGTCTCATGGGGAACCTCAAGGGTATTGACTTGCGTGGATCAAAGTTTCGGTAAATACTGAAACATATGAAAAAAGAGGAAGAGGATTTGGTGGTGCTGAAAGATAAGTTTGTCTCTCAATGGGGTGTTATGGGAACCCAATGGGGGATCAATCGCACCATGGCCCAGATTCATGCTCTCCTCATGACGAGTCCGGAGGCCATGACTACAGATGAGGTTATGGACGAGCTGAGTATCAGTAGGGGAAACGCTCATACTAATCTGAAAGAGCTGGTGAATTGGGGGCTATTGAGGATCGTGACCAGGAAGGGAGAGAGGAAGGAGTATTTTGAGGCCGAGCTCGATGTCTGGGAAATTTTCCGCCGGATTGTTCGTGAACGAAAAAAGAGGGAAATTGATCCGGCTCTCGATCTTCTCGAGGGGTGTCTAGCTGACAGCCAAGGCATGAAGAGCGCAGGTGGGCGTGCTTTTAATGAGCAAATGAAGTCCTTGGAGGAATTCGTGCGGTTTGTCTCCAAAATGTCCGACAGGGTAGCTGGAATGCCCCACGGGAAGGCAATGCAGCTCGCTATGAAGCTTTTCGGGTAGAATCAGCTTGCGAGACCGTGCCAGGTTTTGCCGAAATGAGTTTTTCAAACCGTAGTTTGAGAGAAAGTTCGGTTTCAGGTGGTAGCAAAGAGCATTTTTCTCTGCCAGCCGGCACAACGAGGTCAAATGAGGCGAAAAAGTTCACTATTCCTGAATGAATTCTTTGAGAGAGCAGGCAACTTGGACTAGGATTTCGCAGAAGAGGTCTATGAGCCTCTCAACAAAGGTTTAAGTGACAGGAAGACGTAACATAGAGGCAGGAATTCGAACTCTGCTGACTCTCGCCACCGTGGTGATTGTGATCGCTGGCTTGAAGGCAGCGGGAAAGTTTTTTGTGCCGTTCCTTCTCGCGCTATTTATTGCAACGGTCAGTTTCCCGATAACGGCGTGGCTCAGACGGCACAAGGTGCCACGGTTTTTTGCCGTTATAACGACTGTCCTCGTGGATTTCGCCTTCCTTGCAGGAGTGGTGTTTATCGGGATGGCCTTGATCGGCGACTTGCAGGAAAAGTGGGAAAGTAAGTATCAGGTAGAAAGCACACAGAAACTTAAGCAGGCAGAGGACTGGGCCGTTGCGACGATCGTGAAGTGGTCAGACATTCCGGAGCTCGAAGCGCGAAAGAATGTTCGAGCCTACGTGACTGAGGATCTGACCCAGCAGCTCAGCAGTATTAAGGTAGAGGATATTGTGGGACTAGGCACTAACGTGGTTGGGCGGGTGACTTCTTTCCTTGGGTCCGCATTCATAGTGGTTTTGTGTACGGTCTTCATGCTGACCGAGGCCCGTATGTTCGGGAGGCGATTAAGTTTAATCGGGGAGGCCCGTGGGCCGAACTTCGAGCGAATGTTGCACGCGGGAAAAGACATCCAGAGATTTCTCGGGATCAAGACCATGGTGAGTCTGGCAACGGGTTTTCTTGCTGGATTTCTCTGTTGGGCGGCTGGTCTCGATTTCTTCATTCTTTGGGGTATTCTAGCTTGGGCATTAAATTATATTCCAGTGATGGGATCCATTCTGGCAGGGATTCCTCCCACCATTCTCGCTCTTGTTCTGATGGGATGGCCTAGCGCTCTGGCAGTCGGGATTGGCTATGTTGCGATCAATACATTCTTGGGGAATTTTGTGGAGCCTATGATGATGGGGCGGCGTTTTGGTATTTCGACTCTGGTTGTAATCGTCTCTGTGATGTTCTGGGGCTGGGTGTGGGGGCCGGTTGGTATGTTCCTGGCCGTTCCCATCATGATGATGCTGAAAGTGATCATGGAGAATAGCTATGAGTTTCGCTGGATAGCGGTCGCCATCAGTAAGGAAAAGCGCGAGCAGTCTGAAGACGAACAGGAGCTTAAGGAGGCCGTGGAGGCAGCTGAGGGGGGCGCAATGCCCGAAGGTATTGCCCCTGAGGGTGGGTCTTCTCAGTGAGGGCAAGGCTGATCCGGATCCGGAAGACTTCTCTCCCCCAGATTTTCCAGTTCCCCAGCCAGTAGACTACGAATTTTGTATCAACATGGAGCGCTTTCAGAAGCTAGCTATCGCGGCGCTAATATCGGTATTGTTGCTTCTTTTTGTCGGCGCCATCGTAAGAGCAACGGGTTCAGGGCTTGGCTGCCCTGACTGGCCGACCTGCTGGGGAAAACTTGTTCCCCCCACGAGAGTTGACCAGATAGATTTCGACAGAATTAATCTCGAAAAATTCAGGAAGAAAGCAGAGCGGTTCGGCCGGGATCCTGCAGACGTTACCCGAGACTCCCTTCGGGCTGAATTCAATCCTCTTCATACTTGGGTCGAGTATATCAACCGTCTTTGTGCGATGCCTGTAGGGCTTCTGTCCATGGCTTTGATGGTTGCGTCATTCTTACGAAGAAAAAGAAGCGGTATTGTTTGCCTGATGAGTATCTCAGCATTTTTACTTGTTCTCATCAACGCGGAGCTGGGGCGCAGAGTTGTCCTGAGTGGATTAAAGCCAGGGATGATCACGCTTCATGTGGGTCTTGCAATTATCCTCCTGTGCGTTCTTGTTTACGTCTCGTGGAAGGGTTGTGCGGATCCGGTGCGAAGGGTTCTTACAGGAGTGAAGGGAAAAGTGGTCTGGTCACTAGGTATTGCTGTCTTTGCTCTGACAGTAGCAGAGGGGGTGCTGGGGGCACAGGTCAGGGAGCTAACAGACGAATTGGCGAAGAATGCGGGATCTGATGAGCGCGCTCTGTGGACGCGGGAGCTTGAAAAATCCGGAGTCTATCTGGTGCACAGAAGTTTTTCGTGGCTGATCGTAGTCGGAGCTGCGGCAATTCTGATTTTACTCAGGAAAACTTCTGGGGGGATATGGTGGCCAGATAAGATGATTGGTTTTCTTGTGGGTTCTCTTCTCGTAATGGGCGTGTTGCTTGCTCATGTGGGAGTATTGCGAGTTGTACAGGTTCTGCATGTTGGAGCTGCGGCCCTCCTTGTTTCGGTCCTGTTTTTCTGGGTGCTGGCAACGCGCTTCCGGGACGCCTAGAAATCTCTCCGAATGCCTGTTGTTCCCTCAGAAAACCCCGCGAGGAGAACCTTCATTCTGGATAATCTACGGGCTTGGCCGGGTGGGTGCCTGGAGACGTTAGCGATGACCTTCGTAGTGCTGATCGCGGTGCGTGTCTTTGATGCCGATGCGTGGCAGAAGGCTACTCTTGTTGCGGCCTCAAGTTGTGGGCTTCTCCTCAGTCTTTTTCCGGTGCAACTCGTCCGCAGGACCGGGATCTCGGTCAACTTGGGGACGGCCCTGCTCTGGATTATCTCAGCTGGTGGTCTGGCAGTTGCTATAGTTGGCGGGGGCTCTTTTACGGTTTTTCTGCCTGCCATGGTAGTCGCGTTACTCTGCATTACGCTGAGTATTCCTCTGATGTCTCAAATTTACCGGAAACATTATCCCGACCGGTCGAGGGGGAGGCTTTTTGCGTCGACTGCGGTAGTGAGAAAAGCCTCGGCTTTGATTGTGGCCCTTGTTTTCGGAAAAGTTCTGGAAAACGACCTAGATGATTTCAGGCTGATCCTCTCCATCTATGCGATCTGTTGCGTGTTGATGGCAGGCTGCGTTCTGGCGATTAAGCCTGTTTACCTGCGAAGATCAAATCAGGTCAGGCTGTTTGGTGCTCTCGAGCATCTGCGCAAAGATCGAGTCTTCCGGTCCCTGCTGACCTCATGGATGATTCTCGGCTTTGGCAACCTCCTTTGCTGGTCGATCTTTGTGGAGTACGTCTCCAATCCTGATTACGGATATGAACTTACGGAGTTCACGATCGCTTTCATAACTGGGTCACTACCGGAGATCATGTTTCTCCTTACCGTGGTAATATGGGGTATTGTTTTTGATCGGGTGAATTTCTTCCTCGTACGCATGATTTTGAATGTGTTCTTCATGGGCGGAGTTCTATTCTACTTCTTCGGGCAAGGAATGTGGGCCCTTTGTGTTGGCATCTCACTGCATGGAATTGGCCGTGCGGGCGGGAATATCGCGTGGAGTTTGTGGGTTACCAAGTTTGCGAAAGCGGATCAAGTTGCCGAATACATGAGCGTTCACACCTTCATGTGCGGGGTCAGAGGTGTGATCGCACCTTTCGTGGCCTTTCCCGTGATCGCATTGCTGGGGCCTCGAGTGATAGGTGGGGCAGGATTTATTCTGATCATGATAGCAACCCTAATGATCTGGCCCCATCTCCGAGGAAAAACACCTGTAGGCGTGAGCGGATCATGAGGAGCTCGCCTTTATATTCGAGCAGGGAGCCCATCAATGAAGCTCCAGGACTTCCGCTGGGCTGACTGTCGAAAGGCTGTGAGCTTCTCCAACGGGTGCGCAGGTTAGCTTTCCTCCGGTACAGTTAATTCCAGAAAGAAGCTCCGGTCGATTGCGACATGCAGTCTGAAGATCGCTAGTAGCTAGAAGCGAAATCCAGCGCGTCGTGACGTTGTTCAGGGCCTGAGTTGCTGTCCGAGAGTAGGCGCCGGGCATATTTGTGACACAGTAATGAAGAACGTCTTCCTCAAAGTAGGTTGGATTATCGTGACTGGTGGGGCGGCTTGTCTCCGAGCAGCCACCCTGATCGATTGCGATGTCGACAAAGACGCTGCCAGGTGCCATCTGCCTCAGCATTTCCCGTGTCATCAGTTTTGGAGCTGCCGCTCCGGGAATGAGGACGGCTCCAATGATGAGATCAATCCGGGGCAGGAGTGATGCAATATTGGCTTCCGTTGAATACAGGGTATGCGCTTCCTGCAGGGTGATATCCAGAAAGCGCATCCGCTCGACGTCCACTTCAACGATGGTCACATCAGCGCCAATGCCGGTCGCTACCCGGGCAGCGTTAATACCGGCTGTGCCGCCGCCAATAACCATAACCCGGCCCGGAGCGACGCCAGGGACGCCTCCAAGAAGAATTCCGCGGCCCCCTCGGTGGTTTGCGAGGTGGTAGGAGCCGAAGATGGCTGCCATACGGCCGGCCAATTCGCTCATGGGCTCAAGAAGGGGAAGGCGCCCTCCGACTTCGAGGGTTTCGTAGGCAATTGCCGTGCAGCCCGTCGCGGTAAGGGACTCGGTCAGGGCCTTATCCGCAGCCAAATGCAGGTAAGTAAAAAGCGTATGATCAGGCCCAAGCATCTCAACCTCAGAGGGTTGAGGCTCCTTAACTTTTACGAGGAGCTGGGCTTTCTCGAACACAGCTTCTGCGGTTGGTAAGACCTCTACGCCAGCCAGCTGATATTCTTTGTCGAGATAGCTGGAGTTGGCTCCTGCACCTTTCTCAATGACTACCCGATGCCCTTGTTTGACTAATTCTCCCGCTGAAGCCGGAATCATGCCCACACGATGCTCCTGTGGCTTCACTTCTTTGAGTATCCCAATATTCATGAGGGCAGACTAGACCAAGTTTTGGGTTCTCTCCACCCTCGACTTGCAGCTTCTCCGTAATTGGGCATACTGCGAGCGCTGCGAGATAAGCCAGCTTAGCTTCAATTGGTAGAGCTCTCGATTTGTAATCGAGTGGTTGTCGGTTCGAGTCCGACAGCTGGCTCCAGTGCTTTACTGCAGATCTGCGGGAAAGGTGAGGAGCGGCCTCCACCGATACCCCTCCTAGTGGAAGTCATGGCTTTCGGTTTCGAGGAAAAGCTCAAGTGGAAGAGGCTCTAACGATGTTGTGTATAGAGTACGAGAATCATTTTCTCCAATCTGCATTCTGCCGTGACAGAGGAGAAATTTTTCGTTGGTAATAACAAGACGGTAATTCAGGAAAGTAGAACAGGGAATAAAGAGGTTGGCTGTTCCTGTTTCGTCTTCAAGAGAGATAAAGCAGTGCCCTTTTGCCGTGCTCGGCCTTTGGCGGCAGATGACAAGTCCTGCACAGATGGTATGCTGGCCATGAGGTATGAATTTGAAATCGCGAGCTTTGGCGAGCAAGGAGGGGTTGATAGGTGAATCGTAATCGCCTTGTTGAGAAGGGCTGTTCGCGTTCTGAAATTTATGTATCCAAGATTTACGTAGTAGAGCCATGGGGTGTGGCCCTGTACTGTATCCCTGAGAGTGGTAATCTGCGGTGAGTTTTTCGAATTCACTCATGGGAAGAAGAGGGCAGTTCATTTCAGGTGTTGCTGCTCTGGAGTCGCTCAGAGGGGAATTATTGCAGCGGCTGAGAAGGTCTTCCTGTGGAAGGTGTTCTCCCTGCCAGAGGGCATCTCGGCGGTGAGTAATCCCTGGCAGGTCATCTAAAGATCCTGCGGCAGCAAGAAGACGGCGCTCTTTTTTGTTGGGCTGAACACGACGGAGGAAATCAGCTAGATCAATAAAGCGGGTATGGGATCGGGCTTCCAGAAGTTTAGTGGTGGTGGAGCTGGAGATGTTTTTAAGGTGTTGAAGACCTAGTCTGAGAGTTTTGTTATCAATGACGGCTGTTTCGAGAGAAGAGTGTATTACGGATACCGGTTTGATATGAATGCCGTGTCGACGCGCATCGTGAAGAAGGCTTGCTACTGGATAGAATCCCATTGGCTGGTTGTTAAGGAGGCCAGTAAAGAACTCGGCAGTATGGTGAGTCTTCAGCCAGCAGGAAGCGTAGGCAAGGAGAGCAAAGGAGATGGCATGGCTCTCGGGGAATCCATAAAGAGCGAAAGAGCTGATAGAGCGGATCACTTTTTCCTGAATTGCAGGATTTACGTGACGATGAGACATGCGTGAACGCAATTTCTCTACGATAGCCTCCATTCGTTCATCGGAGCGTTTAAAAGCCATTGCACGGCGTAGTTCGTCGGCTTCAGCCCCATCAAAGCCAGCTATGATCATAGCCATGCGTAGAACCTGTTCCTGAAAGAGAGGAACTCCGAGGGTTCGTTCCAGAACCGATTGAAAATCAGGATGAATATAGTCGACAGGAGTGCGGCCGCTTCGCCTGTTCAGGTAAGGATGGACAAGTTCACCCACGATAGGGCCGGGTCGGATGAGGGCAATCTCGATGACAAGGTCGTAAAATTCCCTGGGTTGCATGAGCGGAAGAGTTGCCATCTGTGCTCGGGATTCGACTTGAAAAGTGCCAACGGTATCAGCACGGCAAAGTAGATCGAAGGTGGCAGCGTCATCATAGGGGATGTGTGCCAAATCAATGGATTTCCCTCTCTGTCGACAGATCCTAAGGCTGTCCTCCATGGCTGCGAGCATGCCAAGACCAAGGAGGTCGACCTTGACGATTCCGAGTTCTTCGCAGTCATCTTTATCCCACTGCACGATAGTACGGTCTGGCATGGACGCAGGTTGAAGAGGAACGATGGAATCGAGCCCGGTATCACAGATAATCATTCCTCCAGAGTGCTGCCCGAGATGCCGGGGAAAGGATAGGATCTCGTGATAAAGGTGCATGAGAGGCTTGAAGCGGGGGTGATCCTGAGAAAGTCCCGATTGGCTCAGGGTTTTTGTCAGTTGCCCGAGGTCTCGCATGGCAAATATGCCGTCTGGCATTTCCTCTGCAGCAGGAGCGGTATTGCACTTTTTACCAGCGTCTGAGGAAGGATTGGGTCTCTCGCCGGGAGTATCAGGGGAATGGGGAGAGGAGATAAGAGACGAGAAACGTGCAGCGATTGAATCGGGGAGTCCAAGGACCTTTGATATTTCCCGAAATGCAGATTTTGGGCGATAGGTGATCACGTTGGCGGTCATTGCGGCTCCTCGCGGAGCATATTTCTGGAAGACGTGCTGTATTACCGCCTCACGTCGCCCTCCCGAAGGAAAGTCAATATCGATGTCTGGCCACGAGCGTCTGTTTTCGGAAAGGAATCGCTCAAAGAGGAGGCCGCCACCAACGGGATCGCAGGCTGTAATTCCCAGACAATAACACACTGCCGAGTTGGCAGCAGAGCCACGACCTTGGCAGAGTATTCCTTGAGACTTTGCAAATTCTACGATCTCCCAGACGATCAGGAAATACCCAGAAAACCGGAGACGAATGATTAAGGATAGCTCGTGCTCGAGTTGCTTTCGGACCTGTATTCCGATCTTTCCGTAGCGATTTCGTGCTCCAAGGAAAGTCAGTTTTCGAAGAAGTCTGGCCTCCTCCTCGCGTGTCAGGCTTTTCCCATTTTCATGGTAGGAGGGGAACTGGTATTCCAAGTCATCGAGGGTGAATGCGAGACGTTCAGATAAAATTTCAGTATTGATAAGGGCTTGCTGCTGATCGCTAAACAACGAGGACATCTGATCTGGAGACTTAAGATGTCTTTCAGAGTTCGAAGCGAGTAAGGTTCCTGCCTCATCGAGATTCGTGTGATGACGAAGGCATGTGAAGCAGTCTGCAAGTAGGCGGCACCGTCGGTGAGAAAACAGAGGAGCATTGGATGCCAGCAGAGGAATACTGAGAGATTGGGCGAGGTCTATAAGGAGGCGGTTTATTCGATCAGTGCTTCTGCTGTAATGACGGGTGAGAGTGATGTAGATATTATGCCTCCCGAAGGTACGCCGAAGCAGGAGTGCGGCTCTTAAAAGGCTTCTTCTGTCCAAAGATGGCAAAGACTCAGGAGTGAGAAGCGCAATCATTCCTTCCGGATGAGATGGAAAGAAAACAGAGGGATCTAAATTGTTGGATAAAGCGTCTGGGGAAATGGCTTCGGAATGACAATGAAGATTTGTTAGAAGGTGGCAGAGGTTCTGGTATCCTTTAATGCTGTCGACCAGAACGGGTATTTCCAGAGGCGAACCTCCCGGGCGTCCTCCCGGTAGCTCGACAGTCGCTCCTACGAGTGCACGAATCCCATGTCTTCGTGCGGCCAGATGAGCTTGAACGGATCCGTACACCCCCATGTGGTCCAGAATGGCAATGGATTTGTAGTTGAGTTCAGCGGCACGCTGAATGAGATCCTGTGGATGGCTCGCGCCTCGAAGGAAGGAGAAAGAGGATCTCGCATAGAGTTCAGTAAACAAGTTTAGAGAAGGGTTAAGCGGTCACGCTCTGGAGTCATTTACGAAAAACAGGAGTCATTGGTAAATGCCTTCAAGGACCCAGTTGTCGGGCGGGTGGTAGGCAAGGCGCAGGAGTGCATTGCTGGTGAGTTGAATGTCCCACTCAACTTGCTGCCAGCGCTCCTCAGGATCCCACCAGTGTCCGGAGATAGGAAAGGGGCCATTTGATGTCGTGACAGGACCGCAGTATGGGCCATCCAGGAGTGCAAGAGGTCTGGGAAACCGGCCTTCCGGATCGGATGCAACATGAATGGGAAGTGTTGGTCTGAACCGGCTTAGCGGTAAGGATGTGCTGTTTTGAATACGTCCGTAATGTGGTGATAAATTGCATTCGTTTTGTTCTCTTTTAACAGCGAGCTTTTCGCTGCACAGAGCACCTTTCATCTGGAATGAATCGGGGCGGTGAGTATCGAGAAGAAACGGTGTTCCCAGACGTCCGGGGCCAAGAAGGGCATTGATTCGCCCAATAGTATCAAGGAATCTACGGGAGTCTTTGAGGGATCGCTGGAAAAGATGACATTGTTTTCCTTCGTGGCTGGTCGAGGTCAGGTGAAGCGACCAGCCAGTTGCCGGGGCAGGAGCATGAATTGTACTCAGGTGAGTCTGGATAACCCTCAATAGCAGGGATGAGTCACAGGTTGGTTCGGGAAGCTCGATCTTGTGCGCATACAGGTCTCCATCGTCAAACGTCAGAGTGATTCTGATAGAAGAAGCGGCCCGTTGAGAGGATTGTAGCCGTGAGCAGAGGGTTCTTAAACCTCGGTGAAGAGCGAAGAGCAGTGGCTCCATCTTCTCGAGAGGATATTCAAGTTCCTGGCTGAGAGTGAATCGCTCAGGAGGGCGGTGAAGCCTCAGTAGTCGGTGATGTTTTCCATGGAGAACGTCATGAGCTATCCTCGCTTCGGGTCCGAGCCTCTCTGCGAGTCCCTGCCTCGGCAGGTTGGCAAACTGGCCCAGAGTTTCAATACCCCACAGGGAAAGAAGTTCCGACTCCAGAGCAATCTCAGTAGAGATCTGGTTAAGAGAGTGAATGGGTTGAGAGTCGATATGCCGAATCGCGAAAGTGGGGTGTCGCGCCATACAGAAGATGGGATCCAAATTAAATCGGAGAGTATGACGCAGGGCAGGAGACTGACCCGCGAGAATGGAAAGATCGGGAGTTCTGGCCAGAGCGATATCGATAGGAAGGCGAAGGGGAGTGGCCTTACGCAGAGCTTGTTCGGCCCACTCCCCGGGGAATTTCATTGCGTGTGGAATAGAGAGCAGGTCCAGGATAAAGATTCCCGTAGCGGTCTCCTCAAAGTCGGGTCCCAGAGAAGCGAGGTAGTCACGAAGAGCATCCTGATGGAGGCATTCGTCCGCAGGATTTGAGGAAATAAGGTTGAGGTGTGGGCAGCGTGCTAGGGCCTTGGTAGGAGAAAGTCCCTTGGTAACACGGGATTGAGCCGCTGCATGATTTACTGCGAGAATAACGGGTTTTGCAGTAGTAGAAGAAGTTGAGGTGTCTGGATCGGGTGTAGAGCGAATAAGCGCAACGGGGCCAGAGGCAAGGTCTGGCCTATCCCGAAGAAGGATAGCTAGAGAGAACAGGGGAACTTGAAAAGAGGCGTACAATGGAAGAGATGTTTTTGGTGGGTGAGCGAAGAGAGCAGAGGCTGGCAGCCTTTTTCTTGGCTTTAAGCATGAGCCTTCCCTGGAAGTTTTTCCCTTTAGGAGGAAGAGAGATTTTTCTCATGAATTTTGAAGAACCATTTTCCGGGTGGAATAGGTAGGCTTCAGTTCATGGCGATCTTTTTTCAGGGCAGACAACGGAAAAGAGGAATTAAGGAGAATTTGGAGCGCAGCGCAGGGAACGAGATGCTGAGGTGTGAAGATGAGGACAGAGGTGTTCGCTCTTCGAGCTAGATTACGTAATCGATACCAGGATGACCTAGGGATGAGATGAAGCTCCGTCGGAGGGGTTAGTAGTAGGTCAAGAACAAGGAGTGGCAGGTTTTTGTCATGGAGAAGAAGATCACAGCATCGCAGAGACTCCTTGCTGTCATGACAGCGAATCCAGAGAAGGCGGGAGCATGAATCGGCGTCATAGGAACCGGGGTCAAATGAGTTTCGCCCATCGATGAGCGCGACTGGTTCATCGAATAGAATTGGTGAGGTACAGGAGTTAGTTCTTTCGGTCGTGTGACCGGGGTCTGCTCTCAAAATTTCTGCGAGAATAAGAGAGAGGCCGGAAGATGGATGCGCAGGGGTTAACTCAGAGAGGGCTCCAGATGGAAAAGGTGGAAGATGTGCGGAAGAGGAACTGGAGGAAGAAGGAGTTCTTGCCTCGTGGGCCACGGGAAATTGCTCCCTCATCTGCTTACGTAGAATGCTCAGTGAGGATGCTCTGCACGAAGCAATACCGGTCTTGAGGGGGATACCTTGCATGTTCAAAAGAACACTACTATAGGAGTGGGTTGACAAGTAGAAATCTTAAAATCCTAAATTGGGACGAGTTTCTTGAGGCCTCGTTTTGTCAGCGACGTAGCCTTCGCCTTTTTGGGCTGAGTGAATTGGAATGAGATGTGGACTAACTGTGAATAAGTAGGAACGCGTACCGTTGACATGTTGATAGTCGCTAAATACAAAAATTCTGATGGGTATTCATGTAAGGCCAATAGGGGAGATGAAGTCCCAGCCTGATCCTTCTGAGCGTGTAAAGTGCTGGAAATGTGAGACTTGGTTCATGATGAGTAGGGCCGCATCACGCTCTTCCTGTCCAAGCTGCGGAAGTCAGGTGGCCCTCCATCGACTCAAGATGCCGATGATGCCGAGCGGAAAGGAAACGGTAGATGCAGAGCCTCTGCCTCCCTCGGAAAGACAAGGGTTGGTGAGATTGCCTGGAGAGGCTGGGGCAGCTCCTCGGAAGAGAGGCGTGGCCTCTGGGTCAAAATTGGATGGAGAAGAAATACGGCGCATGTTTGTAGAGGCTGACCCCCGTCGGGAGGGAGGGCTTGCCGGAAGGGAAATGCTCGAGGGAATTTCTCCCAAGGTCTTGATTGCAGTCGTGGGGGTGGCAGCGCTGATTTTGCTGGGGCTCATCTTTTTGATCGAGAGATAGGGGCCTGTGGTAGATTTCATTTTGGCTTCCGGGTCTCCGAGAAGAAAGGACCTGCTTCTGAGTAAGGGTTACCAGTTCAGGGTGGTGCCGGCTGGAATCGAGGAGTGGCTCCCTGGCAAATTTCCTTTCCATCAACTGTGTGAGGAGAATGCGGCCCTGAAGGCAGGAGAGGTATCGGCGAATTACCCGGAGGAGGTCGTTCTGGGCGCGGATACACTTGTAGGCTTGGAGGGAGAAGTCATGGGGAAGCCAGGTAGCTTGAGCGAGGCGGTATCCATGTTGGAGAGGCTCTCAGGGCGAGAGCATGAAGTATGCACCGGGGTATGTCTTCGTCGCGGAGGGGAGAAATATTCCTTTTTCGAAGTGAGTCGGGTGCGTTTCAGAGATCTGGATAGCTTTCTGATCGAGGACTATCTCGGCAGGGTGAATGTTCTGGATAAGGCTGGTGCTTATGCAGTTCAGGAGCACGGAGAGATGTTAGTGGATTGTCTGAAAGGAGCCTATGATAATGTAGTAGGCCTGCCTATGAGCGAGGTTTCAAAAGGGTTGGCGCGGTTCGGGGTGCTTCCGGGAATGCCCTAGGAAGAGAGGTGGTGCTCGCTCTGCAGGGGGGTAATACAACTGAATGAAGTTGGGAATTGGTTAAAGGCTAAGATTATGGGAGATATTGGTTGTGAGCGCGGCTTTGAGGTATCCCCTGATTTTGAATCCGAGGGCGCGTAGTGAGCGGGCGCAGAGAGCCCGGCGGTTCGTGATGGAGAATGCGACACGGTTTGCAATTTATGCGACTAATACTGCTCAGGAGTCAGCACAGCTTGCGCGACGATTCTCTGAAGAAGGTGAAGAAGTGGTGGTAGCAGCAGGAGGAGACGGAACACTCAACGCGGTGGTCAGGGGATTGATCGGAACAGAGACGGTGTTGGGAATCCTGCCAACAGGGACGATGAATGTTTTTGCGCGTGAGCTGAACATTCCCTTTGGTCATCTCGCGGGTGCCTTGGAGGTTATTGATGGGGGGCACGTCAAGGAAGTAGACCTATTTGAGGCAGAGGGGACGCCATTCGTCCAGATGGCTGGAGTTGGCTTTGATGCTCAGGTTATCGAAGAGACTACGACAGAATCCAAGCGCCTCCTGGGGCCATTAGCTTATATTCTTTCTGCGGTAAGGGTTCTTGGTTCCGAGCCTCCCCGTATGAAGGTTCACTTTGACGAGGGGTTTACGGTCGAGGGTGCGTGCGTCCTTCTCGGTAACGGCGCTCTCTACGGAGGCCAGTTGCGCCTTTTCGGCAAGGCAGACAATGCGGATGACCTGCTCGATGTTCTCGTCTATAAGAAGGCTGGCTATACGGCTGCGCTCGGATCTCTGGGTAGCCTCGCCCGTGGTGGGTTTGAAACTGATGGGAAAGCGGTTGAGTATTATCAGACCTCGGGACTAACGGTTGAATCTGACCGGGAAGTCCCGGTTGAGGTGGATGGAGAGCTCTGGGGCCGGGCGGAACGAGTGAAGTTCAAGGCGATGACTGAGAAATTACGGGTTCTGGCTCCTGCGGAGCGGGGAAAGAACTGGTGGGAGCAGGTTTTGGCAAATCTTAATCCAGGCGGAAATTGAAGGGCTGTAAATAAGCCTTTCCCTTCGAGGGGGAAGTTCCAGAATCATGACGCAGTGAAGTCCCGGCTAGATGATCTCTTTGATTTCGCGTGCAGCGAGGTAAGGGAAGAGGACTTTCGGATCTTTTGCCCCAAGGATCCGGGAGATATGAGCTACGTCGCTTTATGTGCGGGTGTATTAGCGAATAAGCAAATCCCTGAGAATGTAGACCCGGAGTGGTTTGAAATTTTTGGTATCGCCCAGCGGGGATCCCCGGAGCAGGCATCTCACGCCGATCGCTTTCTTCGGTTTAAGCTTTTTTGTGGAGCAGTGGCCGCAAAGTTTCTTCTGGTCGAGCCTGGTCTCGATACGGTTGTGATCGTAAACTATGTTTGTTGTTCTCTCGTGCAGTCTGCCCGGGCCATCGAAGATCGGGAGCTTACCCAGATTCTGCTGGAGGTCTTTCCCGCTCTCGCCAAGGAGATGGAGGATTATCGTGCTCCAAGTGGATGGGTGGTTCAGGAATATCCATTTTGCCTCCTTTCAGGGATGCTCATGGCGGAAGATCTGGCGGATCAGGGGAGAGTGGCAGATCTGGCGGGGCAATTACTCAAGGCAGAGGAGCAGGTGCGGGAAGAAAGTTTTTTTCCGGGACATGAGTTTCTTCTGGGTCTCACAAATTATGATTCTCTGCATCTTGACTGGCTCGCATTTGCAAGTTCATTGGTGAATCCGGCAAAAGATGCGAGCATCATGGCGGTGATGTCGAAGCTTGAGAAGGTGGAGAAGTGGAGATCCGGCAAGGAGGCCTGATTCGACCCGGCGGGACGGATTATTGCCTTGAGTTGGTTGAGTCGGCACTCACCCGCCGGCCGCGAGGCGGATGACTTCAACCCGGGATCCTTCCAGCAGGATACTGGAAGCGTATTCGTGATGCGTCAGCGCCTGTCCATCGAGTTCAGTGACGATGGGTTCGTTTTTCATATTAAGAAGGGTCAGGAGGTCGCTAACGGTCGAGCCCTCCTGAACCTCATGAGTCTCCCCGTTCAGTATGATTGTCATTGTTCAGGAGTTAGCCGGAGCGAGGATTTCGCGGTCCCAGTCCTTCCAGACAGGATCGAATCCTTGGCTGACGAGTTGATCTGCCACTGTGGATACGGGGCGATCGTCATCGATCTCGAATTGGGGAGTAGCCTTAGTAGTGCAGCCATTGATGGCTCTCTCGTCAGGATCGATCTCCACCCGGCGGCCTTTGATTGTCCTGTGAAGGTCGTTAGATCCTACTCCGGTGTAGCCTCCTGGTTCGGTATGTGAACCAGCCGATACATGTGTGACTCCAAGAGGGAAGAGGTGATCACGAAGAATTGCGGGTTCCCTAGTGGATAGCACGATGTTTACCTGCGGAAATGCCAGACGGAATGCGCAGATCAGCTGGACGAGGTGACGATCGCTGAGAGTAAGGTTCGGATCCAGTTCGTGTCTGTGGTTTCCCGCATGAGGTCTCATTCTTGGGAATGAAATGGAGAATTGAGCCTTCCAGCATGTTCGGTAGAGGTATTCAAGGTGTGTGGCGAGAGCGAGGGCTTCAGTTCGCCAGTCGGCTAACCCGAAAAGCGCACCGATACCTATCCGACGAAAGCCGCCCGCATACGCCCGCTCCGGACAATCTAAACGCCAGTCAAATCTCTTCTTTGGTCCGGAAGTGTGCAGCTTTTCATAGGTATCCCGATGGTAGGTTTCTTGATAGACGATTAATCCCTCTGCCCCGCAGGAGACCAGTTCGGCGTATTGAGAGTCCTTCATGGGGCCGACTTCGATTCCCAGGGTAGGAATCGAAGGAGAGAGAATTCTGAGGCAGTCTTGAAGATAGCCTTCGGAGACAAATTTAGGATGTTCACCAGCAACAAGGAGTAGATTGCGGAATCCGAGGGAGTGAAGGTGAGCGGCCTCGGCAGCCACCTGATCCAGTTCGAGGGTGGTCCTGAGAATCGGGTTGTCGCGGGAAAAGCCGCAGTAAGCACAGTTATTCACGCACTCGTTTGAGAGATAGAGCGGGGCAAAAAGGCGCATGGTTCTTCCAAACTGACGCTTGGAGAGCCCTGAGCTTTGTCCGGCCATGGACTCAAGCTTTTCGGAAGACACAGGCTCAAGCATCGAGGCGAAGCGCCGCATCAGTGGAGAGTAACTTCGGCTCGGGTCTGCGAAAAACGCTGAGAAGCTCACGGGGGAAGAGTGGTCTGATTTGCGGAGCGTAATGTCAAAGGTGAAAACGGGGGAGTCACGATCGGCCTGGGTGTGAGGAGTCAGGCTGTATTGGGCCTGATAGTTTGAAGAGGTCTCGGGATAAGGTGCTTCTCGAGAGCAAATTCTCAAGAAAATGAGGGTTCTTATTTCGGGTAGAAATCATTGAGCGCTTGAACATTTGGAGCAGGGCCTCAGATTCTGGGAACCATGAAGGGGGCGGAGACCATTGAATGCCGGGCCACGAAGTGGTTTTACCTGAGGGTCTGGGCCATGGTGATCATGTTCGGAGTCTTCCTCGTCTTATTCCTGAAGGACTGGAAGGTCGGGTGGCCCACAAAAAACGAGGTCTATTATACCTATAAGGCGTTCGAGAAAGCTGAGGAGCTGTTTAATGGACGTGAGTGGAGTGCGGAGGAGTGGGAGAGCGAGGCGAGGGAGCGAGAGATTTTTCCTGCCGGCGATGTCGTTCTGCCTGCCCATGTTGATAGAAAAGCAAGATGGCCTCTCCAGCTATCTGGCTACGAGGGCTACCGTAGTTCTGTAGTCGAGGAGGGGAATAAGACAATTCCCCCGATGTGGGCCAGCTATACTCATGAGCGAGGTTGGAGTTCCGCTATTCCGGAGAAAAGTTATGATGGGAAGAAGATTCAAGAGCAACTCTACTATGGCATCGGGAGTGGGGTGCTTCTGTCTGGTGCGCTTTTTTTTCTGGTGAGGAATTCCCGCCGCTCAATGAAGGTGGACGGCGAGGCGTTTTATGCTCCGAGTGGAGAGAGAGTACCCTTTGGGTCAATCCGCAGGATCGATGTCCGCAAGTGGCGGACAAAGGGGCTGGCCTACCTTTTCTTTGAGGATGCGTCTCTTTCTGCTGAGTCGAAGGGTGGAGCACTCAAGAAGTCCAAGGTTGACGGCATGGTGTACGGGCAATTCAGAAGGGAGAATGGAGCCCCGGCGGAGGCGCTATTCCAGCGAATTCTCCAAAATTTCAAGGGGGAGCTTCTTGAGCTCGTTGAAGATGAGCCTGAAAGCGATAGGGAAAATGTGGACAACTCTGGTCCAGATCAACAAGTTGAGGAAGTCCCGTCCCAAGAGTGATTTTTCGGGGTTGCCAATTGGCGTGTGGAGAGATAACTCAAGTGTAGCGAATAACCGCCAAAGAGACATGTCAGAATCAAGCGAAGAGAAGGTCAAGGGTATCATCGTAGAGCAACTTGGAGTAAGCGCCGACAAAGTAACGCGTGAGGCAAAAGTGGTGGAGGACCTCGGAGCAGATTCCCTCGATGCGGTCGAACTGGTAATGGCTGTTGAAGAGGAGTTTGGAGTGGAAGTGCCGGATGATGAGGCTGAAGGGCTCACTACCGTTGGGGCAATTATTGATTACGTGGCTAAGGCCAGTTCCTGAAGAGGATCCCGAACGTAACATCCCAGTGTGCAGGGCGGGTCCATGGGCCTGCCCTTTTCGTTATCGGATCTGGGGAGAATTACTGATGGAGCAACCAAAGAATGTATTCACCGGATGATATTCAATATGCGCTGGAGACAACCCGCGTTATCTACGAACCCGATCGACGCATCGATACCTTTGGTGACACTCGGTTCGAGTTCCTGCTCCTGAGTGAGTTGATGGATTCGGTGGGGAAAGTTCGGATTCGCTCTGGAGAGGTAGAAGCGAACAAGCCGACTATCATTAAGCCGGAGGCCTACAGTGGCATTGAATTCGAGGGGTTCAGCGACGAGGCGGATCGTTTCCATGAGTGGCTGGAAGCACAAGGGGCGAAAATTGCCATGGTGAATTACCAGTTCAAACGGGGAGAAGTCAGAGAAGAGTTGCTCCACGATTCGATGGAAGCAGTTCGGGAACGTGTTCTCGAGGATGCTCGCAGGGTGGGTAATCCCATGCAGGTTGTTATTGAGGGCGTGGACGATGCGTGGGAGATCAGCCTTTTGCGGTTTATCTTTGAGATCGTGGACAAGAGCTCGGAAATCAATGCATTCGATTTTAAGCGGAAAGGCCTGCTCTAGTTGATCTCTTGCCGAGTTAGCGTGCTGGGCTACAGGAAAGGGCTTGGCAGGTGTGTGGTCGCAGGTGACCCTTTGAGGATATGATGGCAATCATCAGGGTCATTGCGGCAGTAATCGTCATGGCGGTGCTGGCGGCGACCTTTTTCCTCGTTGAGCGACTGAGAGAGGAGAGTGCGGAACCCCAGCTCGGCGTGGTCCCGGAGATCCCATCAGGTGCGACGCTCATAAAGCCCGGCGAAATCGCGTTTGAACGGGCAAGAGAGCTGCTCGCAACAGGCCAATTTGCAGAGGCTCGTGAGAAGCTCGAATTCCTGGTGGGAGTTTATCCGTCCTCGGCGAGTGCCTCTGAGGCGCGCCGAATTCTCGGAGAGCTTAACCTCGATGACCTTTTGTCGACAGAAGTGATGGAAGGAAAGGTCATGTATAAGGTGAAATCCGGCGATAATTTCACGCGGATCGCTCAGAATCACGATACAACCCTCGACTGCATCATGCACATGAACGGGTTGCAGCGGATGGATAAGCTCTTTCCTGGTGATGAACTCGTGCTGCTTCCCTTGAATTTTAATATTAGAATTGATGTTCCGAGAAAGCTTCTGAGTCTCTATCGAGAGGGGCGTCTTCTGAAGTCTTACGAGCTGTTGCATGCAAAAGCTCGCGAGGGAAGCGGAGAGCTCAGGTCAAAGATTGGGCAGAAGATCGGTCTACTGGCCAGCGGGGGAAGCGTCTCACCTGTGAAGTTCGAGAATTACCGAAATGCGAGAAAAGTGTTAATTCTCGACCATCGAGGACTGCAGTTGCGTGAGATTACAACTTCTGACCAAGAAGAGGCTGGAAGGGGGTTTTTTCTTTCGGGTGCCGATATTGAGGAGCTAGCTCTTCTTTTAAGAGTTGGTAACGAGGTGGAAGTCCGCTTTGCTAAGAGGTAGATCAGCGACAATGAACGACAGAAGTGCTCGCCCCGAACCCCTCGACTTCGAAAAGCCGATTGCCGAGCTTGAGAATGAATTGCACCAGATGCGCGAGAAGGCTCAGTCCGGTAATATGGAGCTCAATGAAGAGATCTCAGCTCTCGAGGGGAAACTGGGAGAGCTGCGGGGAGAGATCTACGACAATCTAACTCCCTGGCAGCGAGTCCAGATAGCAAGGCATACGGCCCGGCCTTTCATGCTCGATTATCTCACCGAGGCATTCGATGACTTCTGTGAATTACACGGAGACAGGTTGGTTGGTGACGATCAGGCCATGCCGGGTGGCTTTGCGATGCTGGAGGGTCGCAGGTGTGTTGTCATCGGGCATCAGAAGGGAAGGAACACCAAAGAAAACCTCCAGAGGAATTTTGGAAGCGCCCATCCTGAGGGCTACAGAAAGGCTCTGCGCTTGATGAAGATGGCGGAGAAATTTAAAATTCCCGTTATTTCAATGATTGATACCCCCGGAGCTTTTCCGGGTATTGGTGCTGAGGAACGAAATATCGCGGAGGCGATTGCACGGAATTTGAGGGAAATGATGGATTTGAAAACGCCCATCGTAACGGTGGTGCTCGGGGAAGGAGGCTCCGGAGGGGCTCTGGGGATTGGCGTTGCTGATCGAGTCCTCATGCTGGAGAACTCCTACTACTCGGTCATTAGCCCAGAGGGCTGTGCGGCAATCCTCTGGAAGCATCGCAAGCATGCGCCCGAGGCAGCGGAAGCCATGCGCCTCACGGCAGAGGATCTTGCTGCGATGAGGCTTGTGGATGAAGTTATACCCGAGCCGGTCGGTGGAGCTCACCATGATGTCCGGGGTGTATCCCGCAGTCTGAAAGAGGTCCTGATACGCCACGTTGATGCTCTGGCCGAGCTCTCGGAGAAAGAGCTGCTGGATGAGCGCTACGAAAAATTCCGCGTGGCTGGTCAGTGGAATGGATAGCCAAGGAGCCACAGAGAACTCTCAAAGGCCTTTCCCCGAGTAATCGTCCAGCTTGACTAGTTGAGCTCGCTTTCCTTGTAGGGAACTCCCTGCTGGTCTTTACTTTTTTCCCGAGATTCCTTGATGAAGGACTCGTTTACAGGGGCTGACCGGTTGCTCCATGCATGCCTGGTAAATGTCAGAATATCAGCAATATCCTGATCCGAGATTGTGGGATTCATCGACAAGCCAGGCATCGCTCCTGGAGGCGCATATCGCTTGCCGGATACCATTATTGGCCCTTGTAGACCATGAAGAAGGACTTTGGCGAGGCGGGTAGTGTTTCCAGTAACCCAGTCGGACCCGTCAAGAGGCGGGCCAAGATTGTCCAGTCCTGCGCCATCAGCGCCGTGACATCCAATACAGGCTGCCCGCCCCATATAGAGTTTCTCGCCCCGTTGGAAAGAAGCGAGGTGCTGGCCTTCGATCTTCGGAGGCTCCACTTTCCTCAGGTTTTTCTGGAGAGCTTCCTGTAGCCACTTGTCGAGGCTGCTATCATTGAATCGCCCATTATTGACGCCAAGAAAGACGGCTTCACGATTCTTCAGGCCCGTAAAAGCGGCCTCTTTGACGATTGGGTTCTTCCCGTTTTTCTTGAGAGCGCCAACAAGGGCTTCGAGAGCCTTGCTGGTTCCGGTATCTGCCAGCAGGCGTACTTTATAGATTGAGGATTCTGTGCCGGCCTCCAATGCGGCCACTGCCGGGACAAGTGCATTTTTCTCTCTCTGACTGAGCGAGAGAGCAGCCATGAGAGCTGAAGAGGAGAATTTCTCGTTACCGGACTTCAGGGCGAATGAGATATGCTTGGCTTGGAGAAGCCCAAGGCCTTCAAGACACCAGAGTGCATGGAGGCGGCCAAGTGGTTTGCTGCTCTCAAGGACTTCAACAAGTCGAGTTTCGTCCTGTTGGCTGCCGCGTTCTACAATCAGACGCTGTGCTGTATCTCGCCACCATCCGTTGGGATGGTTGAGATAGGGGACGAGTTCGCCTGCAGAGAGCTTGCTCAGCCTCGGAGCTGGTCCTCTTGGCTTGTCCTTGTGGCGGATTCGATAGATACGGCCATGGCCGTTCGCGGGCTTGTCCAGACCACGGCTCATAATCTGTTTGCGGAGGTAGGAAGTGACGTAGGTTCGGTGCTGGATAATTCCATGATACATATCGAGAATGTAGAGGGAGTTATCTGGTGCAGTGTAGGCATTGACCGGCCGAAATCTCTCGTCGGTTGAGGCCAGAAACTCTTTTTCGCCAAAGGTGTGTTCACCAACGATGGCTCCTTCTCCGTCGCTGACGCTGATCGCTTTTACCAGGTTGCCGGTAGCCTCGGTGATGAAAGCCGTGCCATAGAGGTTCTCTCCTAGGCCGTTACTGCGGAAAATTGTGAGTCCGGAGGCTCCGGTTGCGTTGATGAGCTTGTAGTTCTCCGGGGAAACGGTGCCGCGCTGATATCCACGATTGACACCTGGGGTGACACGGATAGGCCAGACACGGTTGGAGCTGACGCGAGCAGAAATGCCAGCTTTCATCTTGGCGTTAGTGTTGCCAAAAGCGATGTTGGGGAAGGTGTAATCTCCTACCAAGAGAGTGCTATTACTGTTATGAAACAGTCTCCCATAGTCGTCGCGGTCCAGACCCCACTGGCCACGAAAATGAGTTTTCTCCATGACCCACTGGCCCTGAACTTTCTTATAACGCCGATCCGATTTCGCATTGTAGATCCAATTATCCAACCCGAGGACAAGGCTGTTTGCCTTGTGTTCGACATTTCCTCCCCGAGCATACTCCTGATCGACGACAACTCGTTTTCCGATCGGCTTGAGGCCGCTGCGTTTCTGGAAGAAAAGGCTCTCCT
The DNA here is from genome assembly GCA_002420305.1 of Akkermansiaceae bacterium UBA5689. Taxonomy (GTDB): domain Bacteria; phylum Verrucomicrobiota; class Verrucomicrobiia; order Verrucomicrobiales; family Akkermansiaceae; genus Roseibacillus_B. Next base: position 83,018 of record DIHT01000165.1, read on the forward strand.
GATTTGCCCAGAGGATACCGTCATCGAGCAGGTAAAGACTGCGGGGGAGAAGAAGTTTATCGAGGAAGACCACGCGTTGATCGACCATCCCATCGCCGGTGGTATCGGACAGTACGACGATGCGCCCCTGGGCGATGTTCTCACCGGTTCCGTCGATGTCTGGCATGTAACCGACAAGCTCACAAATCCACATCCGTCCGTCCGAGTCGAATTTCATCATGCACGGCATGTCGACAAAGGGCTCAGCGGCGACCGGCTCGATGACAAAACCCGGAGCTAGCTCAAAGGATTTGAGAGCGTCTTCGACCTTAAGGAAGGGGGCTGGAGGAATGACATCTTCGGGAACGAAACTGGTCATATTGTGGCCCTTACGGTCCCCCTGCTGGGCGACGAGAGGCGAGGCCAGAAGGGCTAACAGGGCAGCCCGGAATGATAGTCTAGCGAAACACATGATATGAATGATTGCATGATCCGCCGCAGGTGCCCAACGAAAATGTGCCGAAGATCAGCTTGTGTAACTCTTTGTCTAAGAGAGCTCAACAGGGAAAAAAGAGTGGAAATTTTCGGATGCGAGGGATCGTAAGTGCGATTCCCTTATTTCCAGAATTTTTGCCAGCCCTTCCACTACGCTTAAAAGGTTTGCCGGATGGTTCAGAGAGTGAGTGGTTGACGTCGAAAGGGAGTACTTCCTGTAATACTCGGGCGGTAGCATGTCAGGAGCATCAGTCTCAACCATGACCCGGTCTGGAGGAATCCGCCGAAAGGCCTCGTGGACCTTCTTCTTTTCTTCCCGGAGAAAATAACCCGAGAACGAGAAGTAGGCTCCAAGTGCGGCAAGCTCGGGAACAAGCTCTGGCGATCCGCCATAGGAGTGGAGCAGGAAGCCGCGCTGTGGGCGGTGATGTGTTTTCAGGATTTCGAGAAGAGGGCCCCAGGCTTTCAGGCAGTGAATGGAGATGGGGAGATTATATTCTGCAGCAAGAGCAAGTTGCGAGATAAAGGCCTTTTTCTGTGCCTCGATATTCGGTTTGTACATCCAGCGGTCGAGTCCGCACTCGCCAATAAATACTCTACCGGATTCACGGATAACGGTGGAGGTCATCTTCTCAAGCCAGTTGTCGCTGCGAGTGGAAACCTTCCACGGATGTAGGCCAATTGATGGGAGTATCATCCGGGGATTAGCGCGGGCTAAGTCCATTACCTGGCCCCAATCGTCTTCGCACGTTCCATTGACCACACAATGAGTAATGCCCGCGTCATGCATGGCTGATAGAATTCCCGGTAGTTCGGCAAGAAGCCGGATATCATGAAGGTGGTTATGAGCGTCACACAGAGTGGTCATGGCGCTGCTGGTAGTTTTCCCGCCTCACTCAAGGCGCGTGCCGCGTCGCGGTAGCTCGCGGGAGAGTGGTCAGGAAGAGTCAGCTGGTATGCTGGAGGGGGATAGTTGGAATCTGCACTGCCTGGCCGTCGGTAGCAGAGGTCGTAATGATTCTCGAGGAGCGAGGTGACGAAATCAGGCCAGGCCCCCCGTGTGATCTGATCGTGCCATGACTGTAGTTGTGCGAGTCCGCGTAATTTGCCCAGTGGTTCGAGCGAGTCGGACAGGGACTCAGGCTTCTCAAGGAAATGGCGGTAAGTTTCCAGAAGGAGAAGGACCCGCTCCCGAATAGGCAGGGTGAGCTCAATAACATTGGCGTGGGCTAGTCTCTTCCAAAGAGCAGGAGGAAGATAGACCGTGCCAATCCGGTTAGATTCAGCTTCCAGATAAATCGGCCGGTCGGGGCTCATCTTGCTGAGCTGGGAGTGAAGGTAGGTCTCAAATCTTCTTTGAGTGGGCTGGGGTCCAACAGATCCGAGTAAAGATCCTCGGTGGTTGGCCATCTTCTCAAGGTCAATCGTCTGCTGCCCTGCTTCTTCCAACGCTGTTAAAAGGACGGTTTTTCCCACTCCGGTCAATCCGCCGATCACGCGTAACTCTAATGAAGGATCGGAAAGACGGCTGGCAAGATCCTCCATTACGAAACGACGGTAGGCTTTGTATCCACCCTCAAGCGTTCTTGCTCGCCAACCGACGGACCGAAGGACGGTGGCAACCGCGGAGGAGCGTTGCCCCCCTCGCCAGCAGTAAATAAGGGGACTCCATCCGGTGCTGATGTCGCTCAAGGGTCCGGCGAGGTGGTCGGCAATCGCCTGGCTAACGTAGCGAGCACCCAGTCTCCGCCCCTTGAAGGCGCTCTCCTTGTAGAGGATGCCGACTTCAACTCGTTGTTCGTTGGTCAGGACTGGCAGGTTTCGTGCACCTGGCAGGTGATCCTCGTCAAATTCTTGCGGTGTCCGGACATCAATCACCTCATCAAACTCAGAGAGGTCGATGGGGAGTGATACAGACTCTGACGTGGTAAGGGACATTTTCTGCGGAACGAGGGAAGGGATGGGCTTCGGAGACCGAAGGCCCTCCATGATCGCGGCCCTGCAGGTCTCATATAGGTCGCTGCTGCTATTTGGGAAAGTCCCCCGTAATTAGGGCGACGTGCTGGAGTCCGGCGCGAGTGAGGGATGCTCGACGACCGGTTCCGGCCAGGCGGGAGAGAGTAAAATATTCGTGTCGAGATTGGGTGGTCCTAATATAGGTGACCAGAGGCTTGGAGACTTCACGGTGACTGGGTGCGATGGCTAGAGGAAATCCCGAGGCGGTGAAGGAGATCTCCCATGAAGGGCTGGGGCGATGGTGTGCTCCGCGTCTGATCCACGGATAGCGGTCTGCGAGTTCTAATTTCCCGCGGCGGGGACAGGTAACCTTGTAGTAGGAAGAAGTGCCACTGAGGAACTCCGGGATGGTAATCCCGGGTTCCCTCTCCTGTCTAAGATACAGGTTGGCGATATCGAGCCCTGATAAATTCATTCCATTATGTAATCCGTGGCGGTTGTCGCTTCCGAATTTCATCTTGTGCCATGCATCAAACTGAAGGGAGACAAGGATATTCAATTCTAGGTGAAGGTGAGCTCGCTCCCGGTTGATTCCAGATCCGGTGTATCCCATCTGGCCGAGCACGTGCCCAGCAGGGATACGCTGCCCCTCCTTAACCAGAGTGGTGGAAAGGTGAGCATAAAGACTTAGAAAGGGCCCATTGCCCCAGTCGTGCTCTACGACTATATATTTTCCGTAATTGCTTCCTCCGGAACTTTTTTGCACATAGACAACGCGTCCGAGTGCGATGGAGCGGACTTTATCCAGCGGCCGGCCGGTAGAGTCTCTCTCCACTGGGCGGATATCGATACCTTCGTGAAAGCGGGTAGACACTATTCCTTCCTTTGTCCGCCTGAGAGTTCTTACAAACCCGTAGCCTCCGCCCTGCCAGGGCTTGCTCGTCTCGCCCTCAAAGGTGCGATAAACATACATATAGAATTTTTCGGGATTGCTCTCAAAAAGTGCCCGGTTGTCGGTCGGTAGCTGCAGAGCCATGCCCTGACCGAGGCAGGGTGCGCTCAGGGCACACGAGAGAACGGGAACGAGAACGAGAGCGGACAGAAAGCGGAAAGGGGCTTGGGTCACTATTTCTTTTTGATTCGCTTTTTCCATGCCCGTGGATCTTCGCCGATGCGCGGAAGGTGTTGATCGGTCAGTTTGACTTCAGCAAGCGAGATCCATTTCCAGATAACGATGAGGCCATCATTAACCGGTTTGTCGATCACAACGGCATCACGAACCTGTCCGTTGACTACAGCGAGTAGAAGCTTTCCCTGGTGAGCAGTGCTGAGGGTTCGTAGCCTGTTGGTAGCAGTCTTATTGAGCTGAAATACCACCCCGTAGGAATTGTTGTCATCCGCGGGAAAGGATCGGAAGGCGACGATGTCCTTGGTGCTTATGGCGGCAGCTTTCTGAAAGATAGCTTCCTTGCCTGCGGTCAACTGCTTGAAGACCCGTCTGTCTCCGGGTTCAGCCTGAAGGTGGAAACTTAGCTTGAGGTCCGGGGCTTTTTTCCCGGCAGCCCCGGCAAGGCCGGGTAGCAGCAGGGTAGCTGCGAAAATGGCGAGGAAAGAATACCGGGGCATGAAGTTACAAAGCAGTTCCCGCCCCGGGACTCAAGCAGAACCGGGACCGATACTTCCCGTTTCTACAGACTCAACCGGAGGATGAGCTGCTCCTGCACCAAAGGGTATCTGGCGGCTTTTCCCGCTTATTTGCCTGCTGCAGTTCCCGGGAGGAACCGGTAATAGACCTCAAGCATGAGCGTTGCAAGGGCTGTAACGTAGACAGGGTCGTTCCGTGCTGCAGGCCCGGGTTGGGGAGGAGCAGGCCATGACCCGTCGTTATTCTGCGCTTTCAACAGCTGGTCTCGAAACATCTCGTTATACTGGACCCAGCTTTTTCCTCCATTGTTGATAGCGGCCTGGCTCGAATAGTAGTGTTCATAGAGATTGCAGGGGCCTGCCTCGTAATTGAACTGAGATTTCTTATCGATGTATTTGATGCCCTTTCTGGCGTTCGAGTTGGCTGCTCCCTTGTGTTGCTGGAAGCAGAGCGTGCCAGCTCCTACGAGAGTGGAGTGTCCGTCGCCGAGCGCTCGAGTTCCCTGATAACCGAATCCTCCATCAGCAGCTTGGCAAGTTTCGCAATATTTAAGCGCATCGCGAATGCAACGGGTCATGTTTCGGAACTCCAGTCCGGTATGCTTGCCGGCTTTGAGAGCCTGCATCTGCCAGGCGGTGATGGACATGTCTCCTCCTCGGTCGCCCGCCTCGTCATACGAATATTCCCAGCCGCCAGACTTATTCTGGTTGTCGATGACCCACTGGACGCTGGACTGGACACTTTCCTTCAGGTTGGGCAGGTTGATGCTGAGCTGGCTGCAAAATGTATAAGCTTCGGCAAGTGCATAGGCAGCGATTGCATGAGAGTAGCACCAGTGCTTGTCCTGCAGGTTGGATGCCATACGGCCCTTATTCTTCTGGCAGTTATCGACCAGGAAGGTTATCGCGCCAGTTACGGTGACTCCAAATTCAACCGAAAGGGGGGTTTCGCAGTGGCCGAGGTAAGCGAGGAGGACCAGTCCGGTGTAGGCAACCTTTGTCCCTCCACCCCACGAGCCGTCTCCAGCCTGCGTATCCTTAAAATATTGCAGCGCCTTCACGACTGCTTCCTCACATTGCTCGTTCCCACCGTTTTCCTTCAAGCGTTGAAGGCGATCCTCTGGTGAGCATCGTTTACGCATTGTGGCGGGTATGTTTCCAAATCCTCCACCCCCGCCATCGCCACCGTTTCCCCATCCCTGACCAAAATCATCTCCGCTGCCAAAATCAAGATTTGGCTGAGCCTCTGTTTCTGGGACCGGAACGGCGGTTGGAGATGGTGTGCTGGACGCGATAACCTTGGCCATGGAGGAGCTTGGCGCAGAGGGCTTACGCTGAATCTGGGGGTTAACCTCTTTTTGTTCCATGTTCTCCTCCTCAGGCGCGCCAGCTTGGTAGGCCACGATGGTAGGAGACTTGATGAGCAGGTTTGGCAGGAGAATAAAGAGCAGGATCAAGATCACGAGCGCCATGATGAGAAGCGCTATCATGACCGAGGTGATGACGGAGTTTCTCTTCTGAGACTGAAGACGTGCCTCTGCTTCCTGGCTGAGTTGGGCGTGGAGACTCATTCTGGTGTTGGTAACGGCTGAGAATGATAAAACCTTAGAAACTTTATGGAGGCAAGATTCGAGAAGCCCAGCGCTTGCTGGCTGCCGGTTATTTTGCGATGAGAGATTATGGATTTAAGGGTAGGAGTAGCAGGTGCGGGTGCTATGGGCCGCAACCATGCAAGAATCTACGAATTGCTCGATGGAGTGCGTCTGGAGGGAGTTTACGATGTTGACTGCGATCGCGCCGAGGCTGTGGCGGCCGATTTCGGCGGCAAAGCGGTAAGCTCTCTTGAGGCTCTCTCAGACTGCTGTGAAGCAGTCAGCGTCACGGTCCCAACGAACAGGCATGCTGCGATAGGCGGGCAACTTCTGCGTCAGGGGACCCATATTCTGGTGGAGAAGCCGATCGCATCCAGTGAGGAGGAGGCTGAAAAACTCGTTCAGCTAGCCGCCACCACAGGTAAAGTGCTGCAGGTAGGGCACGTAGAGCGCTTTAATCCTGTGCTCAGGCATCTGGAGAACAGGCTGAATCGCCCAAAATTTATTGAAGCTCACCGGCTTTCCCCTTTCCCGAATAGGAGTTTGGATATCGGAGTGGTGCTTGACCTTATGATCCACGACCTTGAGATCATCCTTCGCCTCGTGACCTCGCCCCTTGTTCACATCGATGCGGTTGGGGTTCCTGTGCTCACAAGTCATGAGGATATCGCCAACGCGCGGTTACGCTTTGAGAATGGTTGCGTCGCTAACGTAACGGCCAGTCGGATTAGCCCGGATCGAATGCGCAAGATTCGGGTATTTCAGGAAAACTGTTATCTGTCTCTCGACTATCAGGAGCAGAACGGGAAGGTTTTCTGGACGGAATCTGGAGATATCCAGACTGCGGAGGTAGAGATCGATCGCTCAGAGCCATTGATGGCCGAGTTAAGTGCGTTTGTCGATGCGGTGCGAGGGCACGAAGGACCGGCCGTGACTGGGCCACAAGGTGCGGCCGCTCTGGAGACGGCCTTGCGGATTACGCGTATCATCCATGACGGGTAGCCAGCAGGGTCGGAGCAGTTTGGAGTGGATTCTGCACACCTAGCGGCTAGATGGCACTTCAAGCTGTTTAGCGAGGAGGCTTTAGCCGTTGTCAGGCAAAGGCTGATCGAAGGGGCAAGCTTCGGGGTCTGCGGGTTCCTCTTCGGAGTTGTGGTCAGCGGGGGAAAGGGGTTGAGAATTTGCGTCGGAGTTCTCAGAGGATTCGGCAGGAGCTCCAGCTTCGGGGATGACTACGGGTTCCGAGGACGAGTTGAAGGATTCGTAGTATTGATTCAGGCGATCACCCGTGTCCCGTTCAATGATGCGCGCATCGTAGAGAGCTCTTACTAATTCCTTTGCCTGACTAATTTGCATATCCGTGGGACTATCGGACTCGCCGAGGTTGGGAGGTGATATAATCATGTTGGGGATGATTTTTTGCGCTCCAGGGGATACACTTGGATTGAGAATAAATCGTATCGCAGCCTTCGAGTTCGAGTCAGGTCCCTTCTTGATAATCGGAGTTTGTCCCGCCATGAGAATCCGAAGGTTTTCGCTGTCAGAGAAGATGCCGAGGGTGCGGCAGTGCTGGTAGTTTCGCAGGAGCCCTTTGCCGATTACCTCGGCCTGCGGATCGGCTGAGGCATTGCTCCCAGATTCCATTTTTCCAAAAAGAGCCCCTTCGTCAGAGCCATGAAAGACCTCCCGGAGGATTTCGTTGGGTTCCTTGTTGAGGTCGGCCTTCGTCCTGTGAAGAAGCGCCATCGATTTGAAAAGCGAGGATGTAGCATCTGCTTCGTAGGCCGACTCGAAGGAAGTGGTGGGGTTGGCGAGATCCCGTAATTCGCTGACGATTTGCTTCTCCAGTTTATGTTTGTTCCATGCCTTCAAACCAACGACTGCTATTGCCACCACAATAACTCCGGTCACAATGTGACGAATAAGATCACCGGGTGAAACTCCCATGAAGAGAGACTAGGGTTGGTTCAGCTCTGAGGCAAGGATCCAGAGTTGCGATTGACAAGAGGGCCTTATTCGGTCCCGGGGGGTCTGCCTGCGATGAGCAGATCGCGAATCTTGCGGTTATCGTCCGTTTCAAATTGGTAGTCAGGAAGCCGCTTTTGAAGCGTCTCGAGGTGTTCTTTTAAGGGAGAAAATCCGTCATCCTCACCGTGTTGAGAGGCCGTGAACGCGAGGATTTGAACTCCTTCATGGAATAGTCGGCGTGCTTCGTCTGGGCGCCCTGTCAGCAAACTCAGATCCGCAGCTTCACAAAGCCAAGCTCCCGCCGAGATCAGTTGAGGAAGTCTGGCAGTTCCGGGATGATAGAGTAGGGCGACTAATTTCTGAGCTTCGGTCTCAATGAGTGTTTGCAGAGGGATTCCAGTGAGTAACTCGCAATGTTCTTCGAGGAATTGCTGCAGGTCAGAAATAATGTCTGGCTTTTTCAATCCAGCAGCCCGCAGGCAGAATTCTACCGTGCGTTCAATTTCATGGAGAATGTAATCTTGTCTCAGCACAGGAGTTTGTGGGCGTGCTCGTAATTGGAGCGAGAGTCACTCATGCCAGATTCTCGTTATTGAGCTCGCCGATTAGGTCGTTATCTCTTCACAAGTTGATGTTCGACGCTCTCTTGGTCAAGGGCTCCGGTGTTTGGGCGTCCTCTGAAGGGTGCTATAAGGGGGCAAGGGGGTGAGAAATGGGGTTATCGGCGGTGGAAATCCGTCTGAGGAGAGGCCTGCTGGAGCGACTCCGTCGCTTGCCACTTGTAATGGTCCGGGAACCCGAGATCTTGTTCGAGTATGAGACGTCAACTTCAAGGCCTTATCGTGACCCTCTTAATCATGGCGCCGCTCTGTGCCGAAGGCACTCCAGTGGTGGGGCCGCCTAAAGGAAGCCTGGTGATTATGGGTGGAGGAGGGCAGGAGATGGCGAACATTTTTGGGAAGTTTGTGAGTCTTGCTGGAGGAGCAAAGGCGCGAATCGTGATTATCCCCACTGCGGTCTCCAGCGCACCGGGATATAACTACGAGCGCTCCTGGGCCGCGAATCTCGCCCGGGAAAAGATGAGAGTGGCGGAAGTCACCGTTCTTCACACTCATGATAGATCCGTTGCAGACAGCGCGGAGTTCGTAAAGCCGATTAAGGCAGCTACCGGAATCTGGTTTGGGGGAGGAAGGCAATGGCGGCTTACCAAGGCCTACGGTGGAACCCGGGCCGAGACGGAATTCCATAAGGTGCTGAGTCGTGGAGGGGTGATTGGGGGGTCGTCCGCCGGAGCGACGATTCAAGGGTCTTTTCTGGCCAGAGGCGATACCAGCGGAAATACGATTATGATTGGCGATGTGCAGCGTGGATTTGGGTTTTTACGTCATACCGCTATTGATCAGCATCTGATCGCGAGAGGTCGTGAGCGGGATCTTATCAAGGTTCTGGAAGATCCGGAAAAGAAGATGCGCAAGGAGTTTGACCGGGCAGCGATGTTGGGGATTGGAATCGACGAAGATGTAGCGATCGTTGTCAGGGGTGATTATTTTGAGGTGATCGGGAAAGAGGGCGGGGAAGTGCTCATGTATGATCCGCGAAAATGGGTCGCAAAGACCTCCGAAGAGGAAAAGTGGGAACGAATTCGAGCCGGAGGAGCCTTTGACCTCAAAAGCCGAAAGATCATCGAGAGAAGAGGAGACGGTCTCTAAATTTTTCCCGTAACTTTTACCTGAATATTCCACTCTATGAGCTACTTATCTTTAATGACGGGAAATGCACCAGGCTGCTGTAGATTGAATACTCGGGTCGATATTCCATCCCGGCGAGAATTTCCGGGAAGAGGCATATGATTGAATGGTTAAAGGAGCACGAGGCAGCTCTCACTCTGCTCGGGCTGTTTTCTGCGGGCTCGGTTGTCTTGGCTGTTTTTCTCACCCCGTGGGCTTTGTCGTTGATCAGTGCGGAGTATTTTCTTCCTGATCAGAGGAAGTGGTCCCCTCCGGGATTGTCATGTGTTAGGTGGTTGATTCTGGGGCTGAGAAATCTACTCGGGGTTGCTCTTGTTCTCGTGGGAGTGGTGCTTCTCGCTTTGCCAGGTCAGGGGTTGCTCACAATTTTTGCAGGCTTGCTCCTGATGAGTTTTCCGGGGAAAAGGTCTTTCGAACTACGGTTGGTTCGCCTGCCGTTTGTTCTGAAATCCGTAAACTGGGTGCGAGCAAGACGAGGGAGGGCTCCGTTGCAGCTTCCGCGTCTTCAAGCGCCCCATAGAGACATTGAGTAAATTCCATACAATACAGGTCAGTATACCCCGTTTTGAGCAGGATGGGCTGAGGTATGTAACGGTAAAGAGCAATGCGCTGGGGCAGCGTGCGGACCTTTCGCTTTTTCTTCCCGACGTGGTGGAGCGCAATCTGCCTCTCGTGATTTTGTTGCATGGGATCTATAGTTCCCATTGGGGGTGGTCTTATTGCGCCGGTGCTCATCGGACTGCTGCGCGACTGATCGCGGAAGGAGAAATTCCGCCCTTGGTGCTTGCGATGCCAAGCGATGGTCTATGGGGAGATGGTTCTGGTTATTTTTCCCATCATGGGAAGGACTTCGATCGTTGGATAGTCGACGAAGTCCCTGCTGCGGCCAAGGAGGCGGGTGCGCCCGTCTCTGATGCATCACCGTGCTTTATCGCGGGGCTTAGCATGGGGGGATTCGGAGCTCTGAGTCTGGGGGCCCGGTTTGGAGGAAAGTTTCAGGCAATCTCCGCCCACTCTTCGGTGACAGACCTTCGCGAGCTGGATCAGGTCGTGGAGGAGTCTTTGCTTTCTGAGCTCTGTCGAGGGGAGGATGTAGAGGTATTACAAATGATTCTTAGGCATCGAGAAACGTTGCCTCCAACTCGCTTCGATTGCGGCCTTGATGATCGTCTCCTGAGCGCCAACCGGGAGCTACACCGTTCCTTGGAGGAGGAGGGTGTAGAGCATGTTTACGAGGAGTTTTCTGGTGGGCACGAATGGTCTTACTGGGAGCGGCACTTGGTGGATACCCTGCGTTTCTTCGCTGAGCATGTTTGATAGTCCGGTTCTGGTGGGCGCAAAAGAGGTCATTTCGAAAGAGCGCTTGCGCAGCTACGGCTTGCTATGCCCGTTAGATCTCCTTAGAAGCCCCTCCCCATGACTAACGATTCATTGCTCAAAATTCTTCGGCGCAATGGCCGTTCCTCCAGCGCGGATCTGGCCGAACGTGCCTCATTATCCGAGGAGGTAGTAGAGACGCAGATCTCCGCATGGGAAGCAGATGGAACCGTGCTCGGATATCAGGCTGTGGTTGATCAGGCTCGAACTGGGCATGCCGCAGTGGTTGGGATCATCGAGGTGAAGCTCACTCCGGAGAGGGAGGGTGGATTTGACAGACTCGCCACTCGTATTGCCAAGTTCGACCAGGTGCTGAGCTGTTACCTGATGAGCGGCGCCTATGATCTGCTACTAGTGTTGGAGGGGCAGGATCTCATGGAAGTTGCGAGGTTTGTCTCAGAGAAGCTGAGCACGATGGAGGGAGTGCTCTCGACTGCTACTCATTTCAGGCTGAAAACCTATAAGGAGAATGGTTTTGCCTTTGCGGGCGATGAAGATCCAGAGCGGCTGCCTGTGGCACCCTAGCGAGAATGGATTATCTTTCGAAAATATCGCGGCAGGTGGCCGCTGTGCCGCGGTCTGGGATACGAGATTTCTTCGAACTCGTGCAGGGGCGTGAGGACGTGATTTCCCTAGGGGTCGGTGAGCCGGATTACTCGGCGCCTTGGCATATCCGGGAAGCCGCAATCTACTCCCTGGAGCGAGGGAATACCTCTTACACCTCCAATCTCGGGCTGATGTCCCTGAGACGAAAGATCGCAGGCTATGTGGGAGATTTTTTTGATGTCCAGTATGATCCCTCCTCCGAGATTCTGGTGACGGTAGGTGTCTCGGAAGCTCTCGATCTTGCCCTGAGAGCCCTACTTAATCCAGGGGATGAAGTGCTCTATCACGAGCCGTGTTACGTGAGTTACATGCCGGGTGTATTGCTCGCTCATGGTGTGCCTGTCGCGGTGCCGACGGGCAGGGAAGACGATTTCGCATTAAAGCCGGAAGCGCTCGCGGAAGCGCTCACGCCGAACTCACGGGTTCTGATGTTGAACTTTCCTACAAATCCTACTGGAGGAGTGGTGAGCCAGGAGGATCTCGAAGGGATTGCAAGACTTTGTATTGAACGCGATCTGATTGTTATCACCGACGAGATCTACAGTGAGCTGCGGTATGATGGCATTCGCCACCAATCGATTGCGGCTCTACCCGGGATGCGGGAGCGGACCATTCTCCTGCATGGGTTTTCGAAGGCATTTGCAATGACTGGTTTTCGGCTTGGGTATGCCTGTGCTCCAGAGCCGTTGACTGAGGCGATGATGAAGATTCATCAATACTCGATGCTGTGTGCGCCGATTACGAGTCAGGTTGCCGCTCTTGAAGCGCTTGAGAATGGAGCTTCTGCGGTTGAGAGAATGCGGGAAAGTTATCACGAGAGGAGGGATTTTGTCGTGAGGCGGCTTAATGAAATTGGGCTGGAGTGCTTCTCTCCCGGGGGAGCCTTTTATGTGTTCCCCGATATTAGAGGCTTGGGGATTAGTAGTCAGGATTTCGCTATGGGGTTGCTCGAGGCTGAGAATGTGGCGGCCGTCCCGGGCGACGCCTTCGGGTCCAGTGGGGAGGGGTTTCTTCGCTGCTGCTATGCCACCGCGTTTGATCAGCTCAAGGAAGCGTTGGATCGCATGGAACGTTTCGTCGACACGTTAGTAAGTCCATGAGCCTTTCAAGGTTCAGGCAGGATCGCACGCTGGCTCATGTCGTGCCGCTGGTGGCCTTCATGCTGGTCGGTGGTGGGTTGACAGCTCTCACAGGTTCGCTCGATGGTCTGTTTCGTGATCATGTGTATCTGTCATGGTGGCGGCGTTTTCCGGAGCACTGGATTTATCCCGTGCAAACACTTCTGGCCGGAGTTCTTCTGGTTTTTTGGTGGCGTCACTATGAATTGCGCTGGGAGCCGCGAAAATTCCTTCTTGGAGCGTTGCTTGGCGTAGTCGGGATCGGGATCTGGATTCTCCCCACGCAACTGTATGACTGGTGGGGAATGACAGAAGCGGAGCCCGGCGGGTGGAAACAGGCTCTGGGAATTCTCCCACGGAGGGAAGGGTTCGACCCCAGCATATTTGAAAGTCCTGCAGCCTGGTGGACTGCAACGATTTTCCGGACGTTGCGGGCGGTGATCGTAGTTTCCCTGGTGGAGGAATTGCTGTGGAGAGGGTTTCTGATGCGATTTCTGCTTAATCCGGATGGAGATTATTGGGCGAAGCCCTTTGGAGTTGCATCATGGAGAAGCTACCTCGTGGTGACAGTCCTTGTTGTGTTTATTCATGGACCGGCTGACTGGGCGGCAGCCTTTGTGTGGGGGAACTTGATGTATGGGTGTGCCGTGTGGACGAGAAGTCTTGGTGCCTGTGTGGTGATGCATGCGGTGGCGAATTTTCTTCTGGGATGGTATGCCCTCTCGTTCGGCAAGTATGGCCTCTGGTAGGGGGTAGCCCCCATGCCGGGTGAAGCCAGCGTTAAATCGCGGTTTTCAAGTCGCCTCAGGGGTGCCATATTAGAGCACCCGTTATTGAAGCAATCAAAGAGCGGCACTATAGATGAAGATCGGACTGGCGCAGATCAACAGCACGGTGGGCGATTTCCCGGCGAACGCAAAACGCATTGTCAGTGCCTACCGTGAGGCTCTCGATCAGGGAGCAGAACTTGTTCTCGTGCCAGAGATGGCTCTGGTGGGTTATCCGCCAAGGGATTTGGTCTTTAAGTCCGGATTTGTGGATAAGTGCCTGCAGGCATTGGATTATTTGAAGGGAGAGATCGGAGAGGTCCCGCTGGTGGTGGGCTACGTGGATCACAATCAGAAGCATGGCCCTGGTAAGCCATTTCGCAACGCAGCGGCTTTTCTGGTGAATGGCGAGATCAGATCCCGCGTCTTCAAGACTCTTCTGCCGACTTATGATATCTTTGACGAGCGGCGCTATTTTGAGCCATCCGAGCAGTGCCAGCCCGTAGAGTGGAACGGACGCAGGATCGGGATCACGATTTGTGAAGATGTCTGGACTGAAGACTTTCTCCATCGTCCGCTCTACAAGCGGGATCCTGTCAGTGAGCTCAGGGAAATGGATGTGGAAGTAATTCTGAATCTGAGCGCGTCTCCATACCACTTGGGGAAGGGGGAGGTCCGCCGTGAACTGCTTGGGGACCTGGCTATAAAGTCAGGGTTGCCGTTTGTGTATTGCAATTCCGTGGGAGGAAATGACCAGCTGATATTTGACGGGGGCTCTCTCGTGATGAGCTCTGAAGGGGTGCCATTGATGGAGATGGCACCCTTTGATGAAGAGATAGCGGTTGCCGAGCTGTTCACCGAATCTCCCTCAAGGTCTGCGGTTCGACCGATCCGGAAGAGCCTGCATCCGGACGAGGAGGTGTTCCGGGCGCTTGTACTTGGGGTAAGAGATTACATTCACAAGTGCGGATTTGAGACGGCCTGCATCGGGTTGAGCGGAGGGATCGACTCTGCCCTTACAGCAGCAGTGGCAGTCGAAGCAATCGGAGCCGACAACGTTCTGGGAATCACCATGCCGAGTCCTTATTCGTCTCAGGGCAGCGTCGATGACTCAGTCTCCCTCGCCGCGAACCTTGGCATTCGCTGTGAGACAGTTCCTATTGCAGAGCCGTTTGAGGCGGTCAGGGAAGCTTTGGCGCCTATTTTCAGTGGTCTCCCGGAGGATGTTACGGAAGAAAACATGCAAGCAAGGATCCGAGGGCTTTACCTGATGTCGCTCTCAAACAAGTTCAACCATCTGCTGCTGACTACGGGCAATAAGAGCGAGCTCGCGGTGGGATACTGTACGATCTACGGGGATATGTGTGGAGGTCTCGCTGTAATCAGTGACCTCCCAAAGACGCGAGTATTCAGTATCTCCCGCTGGCTGAACAGGGATCGGGAGATTATTCCCTGGAATACAATTCAAAAGCCTCCCAGTGCAGAGCTTCGGCCGGACCAGAAGGACCAGGATACCCTTCCGGCTTACGAGGCTCTTGATGAGATTCTCGAGTTATACGTGGAAAAGCAGCTTTCGCCGGAGGAGATCACTGAGAATCATGGGTTTGAGGAGAAAACCGTGCTGTGGGTTCAGCGTCAGGTTGACCTCAACGAGTGGAAAAGACATCAGGCTGCTCCGGGGCTGAGGGTAACTTCTAAGGCTTTTGGGATTGGAAGGAGGATCCCTATCGTCCAAAGATTCGGGAGGTGAGCAGCGATTCAGGTCAGGAGCAGCTAAGCTACGAGGACGCCATGAGGGTTCTCGGCTATGAGCCCGGAGCAATTGTTTCGCCTCATCTTCCGATATTCAGAAAGGTCGCCAGCAAACTTGAGGCTCTTGTGAAGACGACTAAGGATGAGCACCTGCGCGAAAGTTTTAGGGATGAACTGAACCGGTTGAATGAGGCTCTCCGAGTGGTCGTAGCCGAGCGTGCTCGCGAGCCATCCTTAAGAGGTCAGGGGATGAGGCTCAGGCTTGTTCTTGCTCTGCTTGTGGTCGCGATTCTGGTTTCTGCCGCTTGGTATGGCAACAGGAGGATCGAGGAGGGAGGGTATTTGCGCGACCGGGAGGGTATCGCGAAACTGGAGGCGATGGCCCGTCTCGCCGTGGAGAGCAGGGACTGGAGCGGAGCGGAGGAAGTGTATGCAGAATTGAACAAGCTCATTCCTGACTCAGCAAGGGTCCGGGAGGGGCTTGCGCGTGTCGTCGATGGCCGGGCAGAGGCCCGCAGGCAGAAACTGGGGTTTCTGGTGGGATCGATTCGGGCTGCTGTAGAAGGTCGGAGCTGGGAGGAGGCGGAGCGATTGCTTGGAGATCTTCGGGAAATGGAAGTCAGTCATTCTGAGATTGGAAGTTTTATCAAAGTGATTCAGGCGGGGAGAGTAAGTGACCGAATTGCGGGGTTACTGGAGCAGGCGGAAGAGGCTCTCAAGGAGGAGCAGTGGGTGGCACTGGGAGATTATGCCGCCAAGCTGGAAGCGATCGCCCCTGGGCACAAACAACTTACCCGCTTCAAGACCGCGACAGAGCAGGGGATGAAAGTTCTTGAGGAGCGGCGGGTCCGGGCTCGGGAGTTGTATGAGAAGGCTCTTGCCCTGGATAAGGGGGAGTTTTCGGACCCTGCCCTCGAAACCTTGCGGGAAGCGATTCGATTGGATAATCAGAAGGATTATCAGGATCTGTATAATAAGATGTCAGCCTATACGCGGCTTCTTAAGGTGCCGGGAGATTATTCGACCATTACCGAGGCGCTTGCGGCTGCCCGGTCCAACGACAAGATCCGGCTTGGCGAAGGGGTTTTTAACGAACCGCTGTCTTTGAACGTCAAGGTGGACCTTGAAGGCGCGGGAATCGGTAAGTCTATCATACAATGTGAAGCAGAGAAAGCCAGTGTCCTGCTCTCAACTAAGCAGGCGAGCGGTAGCAGGGTAGCGGCTCTTACGCTCCGACAGACGGGTATCTCTCTTGCGGCGGAGCGCTACCCGGTGGCCCTCGCGGATGGAGGTGAGCTTGTTCTGGAAGATTGCCTGATAGAAGGGGGAGCGGGTCATGGAGTGGCCGTTATTAATGGCGGCTCGGCGCGTCTTCGGAGTGTCGAAGTTCTGAAATGCGGCTGGGATGGACTTGCAGTCAATGGGGATGGAAGCGTCGCGGATGCGGTGGGCTGCCGCTTTGATTCAAACTTTCATCATGGCATCGACGCCTGGGGAGGAGGGCGAGTCACAGTGAAGTCATCCCGGGCCACTAGAAATGGGCTTGCAGGTGCGGTCCTCATGTCCAGAGGGGTTCGATCGGAGCTGGTCCAGTGTACGATCGACAGGAACAGGGAAGTAGGGATTAGTATTTCAAATGGGACAACTGCGGTGCTCAGGTCAAACCGGGTTGAGGAAAACCTTCTGGGCGGAGTTATGGTTGAAGGGGAAGGCACGACTGCGGGAATGGAGGGAAATGTGGCCGAGAGAAACAGGAAGTTTGGAATTATGGTGGACCGGCGGTCTGTCGTTCAGCCCTTCCGCGACAATGAGACAAAGGACAATGTTGGGGAGCAGTTAATGCTCAAAGCTGTGATGCCAGAGGAAGTAGTGCCTCCGCCACCAGTGCTGGACGTTTCAGGAGGCAAGTCCCTTGAGCCGGGGCCCGAGATACCAAAATGAGAAGGGTAAGAGGTTGGAGGTCAGAGGGTCACGATTTGGATGCGGTGCGGCTATTTAAGCTCCCCGGATCCTGTTCTCTGACAAGAGCCATCGGCACATGGGGGTGTGTGACAGTGCTGTCCCTCGGAATCCTGTCCTGCGTTCCACGGCATCGAGACTACCCGGTTCGTTCCGCTCGTCCCGTTGCAAGAGCGCTTCCTGTGGCCCCCTCAGACAGCAAGTTGAATCGCTCCTACCTGAAGGCTGTCGCCGACCTGCAGCGCTTAAATGCAGAAATGAACGTAGCAAACAAGGCTCAGAATTTTGAGATGGTCAGGGAGAAGGCCGAGGAAGGTCTTTTGAGGGCTCGGGCGGCTCGCCTGATTGCTGAGCAGTTGCGAGACGTGGTTCTACGGGAGGAGCGGCTCGCAGCCATCGATCTGACGGTCGAGGATCTTAAAAGGCTGGTGACTATCACCAGTCAGCAGTGAAGAGGATTCGTGATCCGAATTCATACCTCGAGCCCTGAGACCAGGTCGGTGAAATAGGCTGCTCCGGATTCGAGGTCCGCGATGCTAATGAATTCGTCTTTTGTATGGGCCTGTTTGATTGAACCCGGGCCAAGGCAGATTGCGGGTAAGCCCCCTGCATTCAGATGAGCAGCATCGGAGAACCATGGAGCTCCGACAAGGGCTGACGAAGGATGAATAGCTCGAATCCTGCTGAGCCATGGGTTGTCCTCAGGTAGCTCCATGGGAGGATTATCCGCAGAAAGAGAGATCTTTGCCGGGAGGTTTTTCGCAGCAAGAAAGTCCTCGAGCATTTTGGTGGCGGGTCCGGTCCGTGCTAGAGAAGGGGGGTAACGGATATCGATCTGAGCGGTCGCGCGGTCAGGAATAATGTTTGCGCGAGTTCCTCCCTGAATAATTCCCACGTTCAGGGTCGCAGGCCCGAGGATGGCATGGGTGAATTCTGCTAGCAGAGGCTTCAAGGCATCATCGAGAACGGCAATCGTATCCACGATCTTGAGAATTGCGTTTTCTCCTGCCTCTGGCTGGGAGGAATGCCCGGAAATTCCAGTGGTCTCCAGAGTGGCCCAGAGAGATCCCTTGGTGACATGGACGATATCCAGTTCCGTGGGTTCGCCTGCGATGGCAAAATCGTAATCTTCGGCGTGTTTCCTGGCGAAGTGCTTGGAGCCAAACTGGTCGGACTCCTCACTCATGAATGCTACAAAGTCCACCGCAACGGGGAGGTCGGCGAGACGGTCTAGATTACTCAGAAGGCCCCAGATCATGGAGGCCATGGGCCCTTTGGTGTCGGAGGCGCCCCGGCCCCAGATCTTGTCGTCGTGGATGACGCCTCCGAATGGATCGATTGTCATTCCCCCAACTCCAACGGTGTCGAGGTGTGGTCCCAAAAGAATCCGGGGCCTGGAGTCGGTTAGGGATCCCGGGCTTCGCGCGATCAGGTTCGGGCGTCCGGGCTCGACCTGCTCTGCGGTTACGTTGAATCCCCGGTCGCCAAGAAAGTTTCCGAGCCATTCGGCAATCGCTCCCTCTCCGCACTGGTCCGTCCCGGGGTCTCCGTCAGGATTGACGGAGGGAATACGGATCAGACGTTGCAGTAGGTCTGAAACACAATTCACTTCGGTGTTGAACCATAAGCCGTAGCATCTGTCTGGTGTTTTCGTGCGCTGAATCAAGGTCGCATGGACTTTTTGCGATAACAGGAGCGAAAGAGGTCGATAATTGAAGAGGAAACGCTTTCGTCCGTGAGGAGTGTAGGCGATGGTGCTCAGAGAAATGAGCGCAGGCTATTCAGATCAGCTGGCCACGAGGTCCAAGGAAACCGGTTCTAATCTTTGTGTCGGGCTTGATCCGAGAATCGAACACCATGAAGATGACGTTCTCGAGGTGGAGCGCTTTCTTGATCAAGTGGTGGAGCAGACCCTCCCCAAGACCGCTTGTTACAAGCCCAACATCGCTTATTTCGAAGCAATGGGTCCCGAGGGGCTTATGATGCTGAAGCGGGTAATCGATCGAATTCCTGAGAGTGTGCCGGTAATTCTTGATGCTAAGCGAAGCGACATTGGAGAGACTCAGCGCCGCTATGCTGAAGCCTGCTTTGAGGGCTTTGGTGCAGACGCAGTAACGATTAATCCTTTCATGGGGTATGACTCGCTGGAGCCGTTTCTCGATTACGAGGGGAAGGGTATATATCTGCTGGCGGTTACCTCGAACCCGGGGAGTGCGGATTTGCAGCGTCGGGAGAGTGATGGCGTAAAGATTTTTGAGATCGTAGGCCTATTCGCCGGTCGTGCCAGCGAGGAGGACCGGAAAACCGAAGTTGGTCTTGTGGTGGGCTTAACGAATGCGGGAGGAGATGTTCTCACGGGTTTGCCAGATGTGCCTCTGCTGATTCCGGGTCTTGGAGCACAGGGTGGAGATCTCTCGGCTCTGACGGGCTCCGGGAGACAAGCTCCGAATGTGGTCAATGTGTCCCGCGGAGTGATCTATGGAAATGAGGGCTCGCCGGCTGAGTTAGCAGATCGCTATGCGAGGGAAATCGCAGAGGCTCTGGGGCAGGGGGCTCAGGAGGGCTCTTGAACGCCTGGTGGCCGGCACGAGCCGCATACTAGACAGTCTGGACGGCGCTGGATGGCAATCTTACGAAAGTCCATCGATCGTGCGTCAAAGATCAACAGTGTATTGGTCAGGAGCTCGCCGAAGCCTGCAAGGAGTTTGAGTCCTTCAAGTGCGGCGAGATTGGCCATAGTTGCCGAGACGGCGCCGATCACTGGGAATTCACGTTTCCATCCGGGCGGAATCTCAGGATAAAGGCAGGCAAGGCAAGGGGTTCGACCGGGAATGATAGTGGTGAGCTGGCCCTCCATTTCAAACATTGCAGCGTCTACAAGCGGTTTCTGTTGCCTTACGCATTCCCGGTTCAGGAGGAGTCGCTCTTCGAAGAGTGGTGCGCAGTCAAAGACGAGATCAGCTCCCGAGACAAGGCCTCTGACATTTTCTTCAGAGACGTTCTCTCCACAGGTTTCGATTTCTATTTGGGGATTCAGTTCCACCAATCGTCTGCGGCAGGATTCGATCCGTGGTTTTCCCAGCTGGTCATGAGTCTGAAGGATTTGTCGATTAAGGTCGCTGTGCTTGGTGTTTCCTCCATGAGCGAGGATCAGTTTCCCGAGTCCTGCTGCAGCAAGTGACTGCGCGAGGGGGCCGCCTAGTCCGCCAACCCGGGTAATAAGGGCGGTGGAATTCTTGAGCTTTTGCTGGCCTGAATCTCCAAGGCCGTTGACCCAGATCTGCCACTCATAAATGGCACGGTCTCTGTCGGTAAGTTCCATAGCGCGTTTCTTATCCTCCCGACATGGGAGGAAGGAGGCTCACTTCGTCACCATCTTTCAGTAGATCCCGCGCTGAAGGCTCGATTGTTTCGTTATTCCGGATTGCCATCACGCTACGGCGGAGTTGCTGCACCTCATTCGAGCGTTCCGAAAGGATGAGATGAAGGCTGTCCGGAGCTCCGGTAAGGAGGTGTGGTACGAGCTCATCGACAGAAGCGCCTTCCTCTACATGGAGGATCACCCGCTCTGTTGGGGATAGCTGGCGCGCTTGGCCGAGGAGTTGGACCGTGATTTTCACCTGAAAGATGGACGCTAGCGGCCTCTGGGAGTCATGAAAAGCCTGCAACGCTGGCATTTATGGGAATGAGGAGTTGAGAAGGATGCTGGAGCAGCGCAGTCTGGCCCCCTCGACACTCTAGATTTACTCATGAATCCCTACTACCGGCTCCGTGTTCTTTCCATGCTTTTTCTTGCTCTTCCGGCAGGTGCGGAGCTTGCCGTAGACGCAGTCCGCAGCTCTGGTGTGCAAGGAGGGCTGGTAGTGTACGTAGGGGGGAGAGATCCCGAGGAAACGGCAGCTTTACGCTTGAATGATCGCTATATGGTTCAGGGGCTCTCCGTTGATGCGGAGGCCGTGGAAAAGGGGCGCAATACGCTGCATGCCAAAGGCCTCTATGGGCCTGTTTCCATGGAGCAATTTAATGGCCGCTCTTTACCTTACATCGAGAATTTCGTGAACCTCTTGGTGGTAGAGGAAGAGGTGGCTGAAAAGGAGTTGTTGCGAGTGCTAGTTCCGGAGGGCGTCGCTCTCATTCGTCGGGATGGCGGATGGAAGAGGATCGTCAAAAAGCGCCCAGAGGAGATCGATGATTGGACTCACTACTTCCATAATCCTTCCGGTAATGCGGTGGCTCAGGACAGCGAGGTTGGTCCTCCTCGGCGCCTGCAATGGGTTGGAAGTCCCCGGTGGTCACGACATCATGATCGGATGGCTTCCATGAGCGCCCTTGTCTCCGGAGGGGGAAGAATGTTTTATATCATGGACGAGGGCTCGAGAGTCTCAATTCAGCTGCCGTCCAGTTGGCAACTGATCGCGCGAGATGCCTTCAATGGAGCGGTGCTCTGGAAAAGGCCAATCACCAAATGGCATAGTCAGCTATGGCCCCTTAAGAGTGGGCCCAGTCAACTGGCACGTCGTCTTGTTGTCGATGGAGATCGGCTCTTTGTGACCCGGAGTATCACTGGTCCGGTGGAGAATATTGATGCTGCGACTGGGGAAACACGCGGGGTTTTCAAGGGCTCGGAAAGGGCCGAGGAGATTGTTCATCATGAAGGTCTTCTTTTCGCTTTGGTCAGAGAGGGCAAGTCTGAGTTGGAAGACTATGTGCCTAAGCACAATACCGGTGACCAGGCCCGGGTGCGGGGTGAGTTCGTCTGGAACGCTCAACCCCGTAGTATCCGGGTATACGATGCTGAGAGCGGGAAGTTCCTCTGGGAGAAGAAAGATAAGATTTCTCCTCTAAGTCTCTCAGTGGCAGGGGACGTTCTTGTCTATCATGACGGTGAAAATGTGGCCTGCCTGGACCGTAGGACCGGTGAGCAGCGCTGGAGAAGTGAGAGGGCAGGGCGGAGAACTCTGATTCCGTTCAATTTTGCTCCTCGTCTGGTTCTCTACAAGGATGTGGTGCTCTACGCAGGCGGAGACAACAAGATGCAGAGCTACGATCTGAAAACTGGGAAGAGGCTGTGGGAGGCTACCCATGATCCTTCAGGATATCAGTCCCCGCAGGACCTTCTGGTTGTGGCTGGTCTGGTATGGTCTGCGCCACTGACCAGTGGCGGTCATAGTGGGGTCTACACCGGCCGGGATCCCCGGACCGGGGAAGTGAAAAAGCAATTCCCCCCGAATGTGAAGACTTACTGGTTTCATCACCGGTGTTATATCGCCAAGGCCACGGAACGTTTTTTGATTCCTTCCCGCACTGGAATCGAGTTTGTGGATTTCGATAAGGAGGACTGGGATATCAATCACTGGGTAAGGGGTGGTTGCCTTTATGGGATCATGCCTGCAAACGGCCTGACATATGCACCGCCTCATAACTGTGCGTGCTATCCTGAGGCAAAGCTTTATGGGTTTAATGCCCTGGCTCCGGCCTCGAAGACTTTCAAGCTTCCCGCAAAAATCCCGGAGGAGGGGCGGTTGACAGAGGGGCCGGTATTCGCAGAGCCAGTGGATGAAGTGGTGGCAGGAAAGGATGATTGGCCGACCTTTCGAGGTAACGTGCAGCGTAGTGGGGCGTCTGCGAAGGGGCTTGTCGGGAACCTTGATGAAAGCTGGAACGCGGATCTTGGTGGGCGACTGAGTGCCCTTACAATTGTGAAGGACAAGGTCTACGTCGCTCAAATTGACCAGCATACCCTGCATGCGCTGTCCTCCTCGACTGGAGAGAAGCAGTGGAAATTCACGGCTGGAGCCCGCATCGATTCACCTCCAGCTTACTGGAAGGGCCGGCTGGTCTTTGGTTCCGCAGACGGCTGCGTCTATTGTCTTCGCGCAAAGGATGGAGCCCTGATATGGAAGTTCCGCGCAGCACCAGTGGATCGGCGACTCATGGCGTTTGAGCAAATTGAGAGCGTCTGGCCGGTGCATGGGACAGTGCTGGTCGAGGATGGGGTTGCCTCCTTCGTGGCAGGTCGCTCGACATTTCTCGATCACGGACTCCGTTATCTCCAGCTTGATGTGAAGACCGGCAGGAAGTTAATGGAGCGCCTGATGGATCATCGTGATCCGGAAACTGGTGATGATATTCAGAATCGGCTTCAGACTCTCCAGATGCAGGTCGGGCTTCCAGATATTCTCAGTAGTGATGGCGAGCACACGTATCTTCGTTCCCAGAAAATCGATAAGAAGACCGGTGACCGCCTCGAGGTGGGTCCGATTTCTGGAAATGCAGCGGCACAGGGTGGAGCCCAGCAGGGTAAGGGGACCCATCTTTTTGCTCCCATGGGATTTCTGGATGACACCTATTTCCACCGGGCCTACTGGGTCTTCGGAAAGAATTTTGCGGGTGGGCACAATGGATATTATCAGGCCGGCAAGTATGCCCCCGCCGGGCGCATGCTGGTATTCAACGAGGATAAGGTTTATGGTTTCGGTCGGGATCCTAAATATCTTCGTTGGACGACTACCATCGAGCATCAGCTTTTTGGGGCGCCGAGGGAGATTCCTGACGCCCCCCAGCCGGCTGCGGGTGGGCGAAGAACCCGGTCCAGCGCCCTGGTGGGGTTTAAACCCAGAAAAAGTCTGGATCCGACTGGAAAGCCGGTGACCGTGGAGTGCTGGGTGTTTCCCGACGGCCCCGGGGGGGTGGTTCTTGCTCATGGGGGTCCCTTGAATGGCTACGCTGTGACTTTGAAAAAGCGGGTGCCGAGTTTTCAGGTCCGGTCCGAAGAAAAGTTGACTGTCATCTCGGGAAAGGTGCCGCTGAAAAAAGGTTGGAGTCACCTTGCCGCGGTTCTTGGGGCGGATGCATCAATGCGGCTATTTGTGAACGGAGCGCTGGTTTCTGAAGGAAAGGCCTCCGGGTTGGTGGCGCAGACTCCAGTACAGGGCTTGGATCTTGCCATGGACTCTGGATCCTCGGTGGGAGAATATCGAATGGATCATGTCTATACGGGGCTCTTGGACGAGTTGCGGGTGTCCTTCCGGGAGTTGGGCGCGGCGGAGATCAAGAGAAACTACGAAGATCCACTCAAGGCTCGCGCGAGCAACGGGAAGGCGGTGCTCGCGCTCTCTTTTGATACGCCCACTGCCAAGGATGAATCACCGGCTAAAAATGATGGTGCCTTGTTAGGTGTAGAGGTGGGAAAAGGTCGTCAAGGGAAGGCGATCTGGTTCCGCAAGGGGAAGAAAAATCCGGGCGGTAATCAGCGGAGTAGCGGTTCCTATGTTCAGAGGGACTGGGACCGGCAGGTGCCACTCTTTGCTCAGGGCATGGTGCTTGCCGGAGATACTCTGCTGGTTGCAGGTCCGCCGGACATCATGGATGAAGAGTATACTTTTGAGCGAATCATGGCAGAGGACAAAGAAGTCGACCGAGTTCTGAAAAGTCAGGATGAAGCCCTGAAAGGTGCCGCGGGAGGCAAGTTGCTGTCCGTTTCCGTATCCAGTGGGGATCAGAACGAAGAGCTTAAGCTGGATGCCCTTCCGGTCTGGGATGGGATGGCGGTCGCAGACGGAAGCCTCTTCGTGGCGACTAAGGATGGGAAGGTGCAACGGTTTGGACGAAAGTAGAGATGGGGACGCGTATTAAGAGAGTTTTCAGGCTGTGGCTTGTGATATTCGTGCTTGGCGGAGGGCTGGCTCTTGCCTGTACGGTTCCGGTATTTCGTTACGCGCTGGATCATTGGCCTCCGGACGCTTACCGCTTAGAAGCCCCAGTGAGCTGGATGAACAGCGATGCCGGGGAGCGTTTTCAAAAATTAATTAAAGAGAGTGGGGCTCAGGTTGAGATGCATCCTCTCGAGCAGGAGGGGGCGGCCTCTCGATTACTAATGCCTGAAGACGGACCGGAAGTTTGGAGTGGTAAGCTTGATGGGACGGCGTCAACGCTTCTGGTTTCTCCTGCACGCGAGGAGCTTGTGCGAAGGATTCTTGCGGGGGATTCGATGGTATGGGTGATGGTGCGGAGTGGAAACGAAAGCGCTGACACAATTCTCGAAGAGCGTCTCAAAAGTCGCCTCGAGTATCTTCAGAGTGTCGCTGCAATTCCGGAACAAGATCCCACGGACCCGATTAACAAGCTTGGTCCCGGCCCGGCTTTGAAGGTAGGGTTCTCGTGTCTGGCAGTATCCCGCGATGACCCGGAAGAACAGACGTTCCTTCGAATGTTGGCAGGGCCGAAGACAGAGCTGCTGGAAAAGGAAGCGCCATTTGGAGCAGTTGTCTTCGGGCGAGGAAGGGTTCTTGGGGCCTGGCCAGCCGACGATCTTGAGGATGAGGGGATTGACGAGGTTTCCCTCTTTTTGCTTGGAGCGTGTTCTTGCCGGGTAAAATTCCAGAATCCAGGCTGGGACCTGGCTCTGGCTGTGAACTGGGATGAGGCCTTACAGGCAGCCCAGATGGAGGCGGATCGGGGATGGCAGAACGGGTCTGATGAAGAGGTACGAGCAACCCCTGAGGAGGATTTGAAAATCGCTCCCGTGGCAGAGTTTGTCAGAATAGAGGCTGATTCGAATTCGTTAGAAGAAGATGGTCTGTCCACTTCCCCGGCCGAGAACAAGGTAGGGAGCATAATAGGAATTCTGGTGGCGGGGCTCGGCATCCTCGTGAGTTTCCTGGTCTTTACCCCGCGCAAGAAGGCGAAAGGGAGTTGATTCGAGGCACCTAACCGTCGAAGACTACCCCTGCTTGGCCAGATGAAGACATTGATCGGAATTGTCATAACCCTTGTCCTTCTTGGAGTGGCCTTGGTGTGGACCTATCGCAAGGATCGGAAGAGCACGGCTAC
>DIHT01000034.1 GCA_002420305.1 Akkermansiaceae bacterium UBA5689
CAGTTTATCTCAATGGCAGCCGGAAGTTGGGCGACGCTGGCTCTGCTCCAATCAGTCGTCATAGAAAAAAATCCATAAGACTCTTTCGAGAGCAGAACGCCCAAGATGGTGAAAAGCAAAGGTGCCGCGTTTGTGCAGAGGGCGATTCTGGCCGCGAGGGAGTGCCGCGGCAGGAGAGCTGCCGCATTCTGCCTATGGAGCGTTCTCAGCTGTGGTCTGGCGAAGGCTCAGGGGGAGGAGCTGGTAGAGTATCTCACGGCTGAAAAACATCTGGAGGAGCGTCGGTGGGAGAAGGCTCACAACCTCTTCAGGATGGTTGTTGATAGAGGGCCCGAATTTCTTCGCCCCCACGCAATGCTCGGATTGTTCCGGGCCGCTGTCGGCCTCGGTGAAGGTGCTGCCGCCTTGAGTCTGCTGGACTCTTTAGGGGATGACGCCGAGCTCTTGCCGCGCGACCGTGAGTTCTGGTTGGCTGCCACCGCTCTCGAACGTGCGCAAATTCCGAGCGAGGAGGGAATCAAAGACTCGATTCGGCAACTTGAGGAGGCTCTCAAGGGTATTGAGGGCAGGCATTCACATATTCGGCTACGCGTTGAAATACGTCTGGTAATGGCAGAGCTATTGTCACGGGCGGGGCAAGGTCGGCGAGCGATTCAGGTTCTCACAGATAGTCTTCCGGAGCTGCGCTCAAGAGAGTGGGCAGGCCTGCGTGCATATCAGAAGGCTCGGCTGGCGAGAATATACATAAAACTTGGTGAGCGGGACTGGGCAGTGAGTCTGCTAGAAGAAATCCGCCACGACCCTCATCTGGACTCCCGACATTTCAAAGTTGCAGAGGCTTTTATAGAGGAGCGCGACCTGAGCCAGAGCGGTGTCATGGGACTCGTCATTCGAGATGAGCCGGCTTGTCTCTCAGTGGAATCGCCCGGATCTTTCGAACTTCGGATCACAGCGAGTAAAAGTGAGGGCAAACAGCGGATCGCGGAGAAGGGGCGGGTGGTGACACAGTGGTTTAATCTTCGGGAGGACCCATTCAGGACTGTGAACTTGCTCGCGGGAGGGTCTCTGCTTGAAGTCATGGATCCCTCTGGGTCCTCAAGCTCGCCCGCGCCTGATCCGGTAATGATTGAGCTCCTTGAGAGCTCTTCTGCACGAGTTCGTTTTCGGAGCCGCAGTGCTTCTCTCCCTTTCCCCGGATTTGAGGAATATACGGTTTATCCAAATGGTCAGATTTTCGTTCTCCTCGGAACGGAGGGGGCACTGCGGGATCAGCCCAGAATGAAGCTCCTGCTCACGACTCCCCTTATCGATACTTCTGATGGTTGGCGGGTTATAAGTCCCACGAGGAATCTGCCTGTGAAAGCTGGTGTTACCTTTGAGGGGCCGCATCTGCTATTGTCGCGGTTGGGTTTTGCGGGCAGGCATTGGGCAGTGCCAGATGACCTGCTCCTTTTGCCAGGGGCTGCAGGGGGTCGGCTGATTACCCAAGTGCCTCCTGATGCGAGGCGTTCCGTGCATAGGAGAGTTTCCTGCGAAGAGTGCGGGAAAGGCGCCAGAATGGCTCTACAGCTACGGATTATGCCAACGTTTCTTGAACAGCCCGATCTCGCGGAGAAGTATCGAGGCAGTTATCAGCATCCAGCAAATCTGGTTATCCAGGAAGGGGAACTTGTTATCGATGATTCAGGGGATCTGAATTCTGATGGGTATAATGAAGGTGAGGGATGCCATGTCGTTCGCGGAGCAAGAGAGGTAGAGTTACGCGCTGGGGTCCACGACCGGACAGATCCCGTGATAAAGTTCGAGTTACCGGGGTTTGTGGGTCTGCCTGTTGTAAGGATTGATGGCAAGATCGCACAATCTTCATCCTATAATTTAAGCTGGGCGGACCGCGACACCCTGATCCTTCGTTGGAACGGAATAGTGCCTGCGGGAGGCCGTGCGCGGTTCACTCTGGAATAAGGAGGGGAGATGAAATCCCCTCATGCATTCTCGTCAATGCCAAGGTTGTAGGTTAAGACTCTCTCCGATGAAATGGTATCAACACAAGGTAGTCCAGAAGCAGTGGCTGCTCCTGCTCATGATCCTGGTGATGTGCCTGATTCTGGGTCTCCAGACTTTCGGTCCCGATGGGGCCGATGAGCGGTTCATGGTTGTCCCGAAAGAGATCACTACCAGCTGGCAGGCGGTCCGCTCGGGAGAGGCGACTATTGATGACGTGTCTACTCTCTCCACCCTCGTTACCAATACCATGTTGCATGGAGATGCGGGCCATCTGGCATTTAACCTTCTGTTCTTTTGGATCTTTGGGGCATTGGCCGTGGAGCTTCTGGGATCACGCTGGATGGTGGCGGTATGCCTCCTGACGGCGGTATCGGGATCACTGGGTCATGTGTTTCTTAATCCTCTTGAGAATCACTTTTTGCTTGGAGCTTCCGGAGTGGTGATGGGTTTCGAGGGATTGTATCTTGGGATGGCAGTGCGCTGGCGATTGCCTGATCCCAATGTTTTCCCTCTGGCCCGGCCCGTGCCCCCTGCTAATCTCGGGATCCTGACTGTAGTTGGGATCTCATTCGATTACTATCGCCTGATGGAGCGTGCTGAAGTCAATATTGCGTATGGGGCACACCTTGGGGGGTTTATGATGGGGCTTTTCCTTGCCTGTTTTGTGGTGAGGAGGCCCAGGCTCGCACAGGCGAGATGATGAAATGAGCTCGCCTGCGGGGCATGACTTCATCGATACACAAAAAGTCCGCATCTCAGATGCGGACAATTGGAAGGCTTGAGGCCCTTAGCGAGCCAGTTTGTCGCAGGGGAGTGCGGATCAGCTTTTCCCGATCTTGGCGGGATATTTGAGCATGGAACGAACCTCTTTCTGATTCATTCCATCCACTGCTGCCTGATCGACTCCAAGCGCGACGAGGCGCTTACGGTGATCTGCCTGACGGCGCCGCCTCGCAGCTCCGCCCTTGCGAGGGCGGGTCAGATGCGTCTTCATGAACTTTCTCTTCGTGCGCATATCGGAATGGAGTTCGGTCAGGAAAATCCCTGTGGGGGGGCGGGTAATAGGCTCTCTCGGGCCTCCGGTCAACCTGAATTGTGGGGAGAAAGAGTCTGGTATTACGGGTCCATCGCTACAAAATCTGGTATTTGTGGGTGATTGGCTTCCCGGTCCGCTGTCTGGCGAGCCTACGAGTTCTCCACCAAGGAGCCTGTTGAGGTTATAGACAGGAATCGGCATGCCATCGAGATGGCCTCTCTACGGTAGAAGGGTGCCATTCCCCACGGGGGGGAGTGATACCTCGCAGATGCAGAAAGTGGGCGAAGCATAAGCTCTCTCTTCTGAGATTTATTTCACGGGACGGGGACATCATGGAAGAGTCCTCCCTGATCGTGGAGGCCAAGGCCTTAAAATTCCCGCGATTGTGCGAAGGGTTGAGGGAATTCCCACGAGGGCAGTGATCTGCGGGAGAGTTTCACTGAGCGAGCGGGAAGGTTTATGGTTGGGTTCTGCGTCAACCGCCTCATTCTTAAGTAAAGAGACCATGAAGAATACTCCACTTGAAGAGTTACTGAGGCTTTCACATGAGATTGGCAGGGAGGATCGTCGACTTGCCATCCTTGGTGAGGGTAATACCTCAGCTGTGATCTCGGATGATGAGTTCCTGGTCAAGGCAAGCGGCTCATGTCTGGAGAACCTGCAAAGCGATCAGGTAACTCGCTGTCTCTCGAGCAAGGTTCTCACGCTTATGGAGGAGAACGAACGGTTATTTTCCAATGAAGAGGTTGATGAGATCCTCCTTGCGAGTAGATGCGACCCAGGCGCGAAAAAGCCGAGTATCGAGACGATGTTTCATGCCTGGCTTCTCTCACTCGATGGCATTGATTTTGTGGGTCATTGTCACTCAGAGGCTGCCAACAAGATCCTTTGCAGTTCCAGAGCACGTGACTTCGCGGAGAACCGTATCTTTCCCGACGAGATTGTATGCTGTGGGCGGGCCTCAGTCTTTGTGGAGAATTGCGATCCGGGCCTTCCGCTCGCGCTTGGGATCCAGAGAGAGACGCGGAAATACATCCATGAGTACGGAGAGGCTCCGCGGTTAATTTTGTTAGAAAATCATGGAATCATCGCCCTTGGAAAAACTGCAGATGCTGTGCTCGCGTGCACATTCATGGCAGACAAGGCAGCGAATATCTTTGAGGGCGCAGCATCTCTCGGAGGTCCAGTATTCCTGCCGCGGGATCAGATCGAGCGCATCGCTGGAAGGCCTGACGAAGTCTACCGGCAGAAGCAGTTGAATATTTAAGGGAGCCAATACCATCCATGTATCGATGAGTTTCCTCGGAATTGATCTGGGCACTGGTGGCGTGCGCTGTCTGCTCGTGGAGTACGATGGCACGATCCGATCTGAAAGTTCCCAAGAACTGGGGAATCGTAACTTAGCAAGAGAGGCTGGTCGCTCGGAGCAAGACCCCAGAGAATGGGTTCTCGCGCTGGAGGGTGCCATGGATCACCTGTTTTCTGATCCTGCTCATCGTGATGTGCATGCGGTCGCGGTGGATAGCACCTCGGGGACGGTTCTCCCGGTGAGCCGTGATGGCAATCCGCTTGGGATGGCTCTTTTGTATGATGATATGAGGGCTTCGGAGGAAGCGGATCGTTGTGGTGAGGTATTTGGAGGAAGGTGCTCTCCGACCTTTTCCCTGCCCAAAATTCGATGGATGCAGAGCCATCTTGATTTGCCGGAAGATGTGCGCTTTCTCCACGCGGCCGACTTCGTCAATAGCTGGCTGGCAGGAACTCCTGAGATTCCAACTGATTTTACCAATGCCATGAAGACGGGGGTTGACCCGGCCCTTGGAAAGTGGCCCTCCAGTCTGGCGGATCTCAGCTTGCCCGAGGTGGTAGCTCCGGGGCAGAGATTTGGAGTCCTGAGTGAAAGGCATTGCAAGCGATGGCGATTGCCCCGGGAGGTAGTGCTTGTGAGTGGAGCGACCGATTCGAATGCAGCATTTTACGCCTCTGGAGCTGCCAGTCCGGGGGACTGGTCAACAACCGTTGGAACAACGATGGCGTTCAAGGGTCTCAGTGAGAGAAAAATCGAAGACCCACAAGCGAGAATCTACTGCCATCGGCACCCGGATGGATCGTGGTTACCGGGTGGCGCGTCGAATGCCGGTGGAGAGATAGTGCGTCGACGTTTCGGAAGTCGTATCGAGGAAATGGAAGTGCGCTCACAGGAACGGAGAGAGACCAGCCATCTCATATATCCCTCAGTCCGGCAGGGTGAGCGCCTTCCGTTTGCCAGTTCTTCCTTTAAGCCCTTTTGTGAAGGTGATGAGGATGATGAAGTAGGATTTTTTCTGGGTTGTCTAGAGGGGCTAGCGTGCCTTGAGGCACTGGTATTCGAGTTGATCGAATCTTTAGGGGGAGTTGTGGGAGAAATCGTCTATGCGACCGGGGGAGGATCCCGAAGTCGGCGGAGTCTTCAGGTGCGTGCTGATATGCTATGCAAATCTATCAAGATACCAGCCCACCCCCATTCGGCAATGGGAGCCGCGATTCTGGCTGCAGCCGGATTTCATCATGATCCTGTTGGGAACTGGTCTCGCAGGATGGTAAAAATGTCTCAGGTCGTAGAGCCTGAGAGCGGGAGAGAGGGCTACTACCGGGACCGATTTCTTGAATTCAGGGCACGCTGCCATCAATCCCTCATCTAGTGCCATGCCAATCGATTTAGTCATCTCAGATCTCGATGGAACGATCTTGGAGACCGAGGATTACCATCGGAGGGCATACAATGCTCTGTTTCGTGAAATGAACCTTGCGCGGGAGTGGAGCGAGGAAGATTACAAGGAGCGGCTTGCCACGATGGGCGGAGCAAAGTTCGATGAGATTCTCACATGGCTCTCGCAGCCCGTGGAAAATCATGTAGAGACCTGCAGGACGTTGTATGCGCGAAAGACGGATCTGTATGTGGATCTTGTTGTAGATGCCCTCAAACGTGGAGATCTGGCTCTCCGGCCCGGGGTGAAATCCCTCTTTAAGCAGCTCATCGATTCCGGGGTGGGGCTGGCTGTTGGATCGGCGTGCGTCAAGTGGGCCGCGGAGAGAGTCCTTCAGGCTTCGCTGGGTGAGGGGCTCGTTTCGTCGCTGGCAACGGTGTGTGCTGGTGATGATGTGGAGGCTAAGAAGCCCGATCCGGCGGTATATCTACTGGTAGCACAGCGTTGTGGAGTAGAGCCTCGGAACTGTTTTGTCATTGAGGATACAAGGCACGGAATGGAGGCCGCTCATAATGCTGGAATGCGTTGTCTTGTGACACCTAGCGAGCTTGCAAAAGGTGATGTGTTTCAGGGAGCTGCGGGAGAGCTTGAAAGCCTCGAGGGGCTCGGAATTCAGGATTTACAAGTCTTCTGGGAAAGGTGCTAAGCGTGGCGGGGTATATTGGTCGCTTGTCAAGGCTTGGCAAATCAAGGAAGACATGAAGATGATTCGGCCTGCTTTAGCGCTGGTGCTTTACTCACTAGGAGTGATCGACGGCGCCGGCCGCCCAAATATTCTCTTTGCGATTTCAGATGATCAGTCGTGGATGCATGCGAGTGCTTATGGAGACAAGGGCACCCGCACGCCAGCATTTGACCGTGTTGCGGGAGAAGGTGTCCTCTTCACCCATGCTTTTGCCTCCTGCCCTTCCTGTATGCCGTCGAGGACTTCGATTCTCACCGGGCGGAACATGTGGGAGACGGGGCCCGGAGGTAACCTGATGGGGACATTGAAAGCTGAGTATGCCGTGTTCTCGCTGCTTCTCCAGCAGTCAGGATATCAGCTCGCAGCAACGGGAAAGACCTGGGGCCCGGGCAAGCTGGAGGGCTTCACTCCCCGAGCAGGAAAAAAGTTGCCGGCCCGTTCCTACTCCTCGATCCAGACTGAGGCGATTCTGGGTGAATCTTTCCACCGCAGAACATTGAAGCAGCGACGTCCAGGAATGAGCAATCTAGACTATGCCGCCAACTTTGAGGACTTCCTCGCTGCAAGGGACAAGGAGAAGCCCTTCTTTTTTTGGTATGGTTCGAATGAACCCCATCAGAGGTTTGAAGAAGGCGCATGGAAAAATGCGGGAAAGAACCTTGCGCATGCGCTCGTTCCCGGAAGCCTTCCCGATGACCCGGTTGTGCGGGGAGAGTTTCTTGATTACGCCCTCGAGGTCGAGCACTTCGACAGGCATCTTGGAAGGATGATAGAGTTGCTCGCAAGGGAGAATCTTCTTGAGAGCACTCTCATCGTGGTAACCAGTGACCATGGAAATCCAATGCCCAGGTCCAAGTGTAACCTTTATGATTCCGGAACCCGGGTGCCCCTGGCTGTTCGGTTCCCTGGACCTGCCAAGGAAGGAGCAACTCGTCGAGATCTGGTTAGCCTTATTGATCTTGCTCCCACTTTCCTGACGGCGGCAGGAGTTGAGATCCCAGAAGAGATGAGCGGACATCCACTGCAGTCATTACCTGAGACAGGTGCTGCCGTGTCGCGTGATTTTATAGTCACCGGTTTTGAGCGTCACATTATCTGCCGCCGTGATGGAGTGGGCTACCCTGCACGGTGCATCCGAACTAGTTCCTTTGCCTACATCCGGAACTATGAACCGGATCGCTGGCCGGCTGGCGATCCGGATTTCGTGTCCTCTCATCAAGGATTTCTCGGGGACTGCGACCGGGGGGCAACCAAGGAGTTCCTCATGAATAACTCCAGTAAAACCAGAATAGCGCCTTACTACCGGCTCTCTTTTGGGCGACGTCCTCCGGAAGAGTTGTATGATATGAAGCGGGATCCGCATCAGTTGAGGAATCTTGCGGAGGAGGAGAAATTTGCAGAGTTAAAGTCATCTCTTCGACAAAAGATGGAGGATTATCTTCGTGCGACTGATGATCCACGGATACAGGGCCAGTCTCCGTGGGACGGCTACGATTTCACCGATAAGAGGATCTTTGGCAATCCGCGGTGGAGAGAGGAGGGGCTTGGACTTCCAAGCGTGATTGTCGAGGACCCCGACACCGATGGTGACGGTCTGTCAGACG
>DIHT01000091.1 GCA_002420305.1 Akkermansiaceae bacterium UBA5689
GGCTGGGCGAACTCGGGATGCTTCCAGAATCCATCCTTGTAGTGATTCTCAAGAATGAGGGTTACGCCATGCTCTCCTGCATGGGGAAGGCAGGCCCGGATGGCATCGGCAGCAAGGTCGATTCCCTGCTCCCGGGAGATCTCTGGCCGTCGCTGGCCGCTTAGCACTCGACAGAAACGGGCTCCCAGCGCGTGAGCCATTTCGATCCACTTTTTCTCCTTCTCGATTTCCTGCGCTCGGAAAGCCGGGTCTGGGTGGGTAAAGTCCGGGGAACAGCAGAGCATTGGGATTTCAAGCCCCATGTCGCTACATGTTTGCCGGTAGTCGCCCCATGATCCCGGATCTTTGAGGTCGGCAATGAGGGGATAGAGCTCCACTCCATCGATATCGAGTCCGGAGGCAAAATCCAGATAGTCGGAGAGGCTCATGGAACCCGTAACGAGGTCATCCAGTTCAGCCTTGGGGAAGGTGGCGAGCTTAGGCATGTTCCTGATTCAGAGAGTTGATGAATCGTGCAGACGATGAGTTCAGGTGAGAGGGCTTGAAGAAGGGCCCGGATCTCACAATCCGACTTTATCGGGATTTCTCCCGTGGGCGGGATATTGTTCAAGTTCGACGACACAGCCGCTGACCGGTCCAGTGGCATCGTCGAGCCAGTATACGGCACCTGCAGCGATTTCCTCTGAGGTGAGGATGCGGCCAGCTGGGGCATAGACCTTGGGAAGCTTGGTGTGCCAGTCGGGGTCGAGTCCATCTTCCTGCTTGCGGGCTGATTCGTTTTCGGTGAGGACCCAGCCAGGGTTGATCTGGTTGACGACTACACCGTAGTCGCGATGGAGGGTGTCGCCGAGATTTCTTGTCAGGGCCATTAGCGCTCCCTTTGAACTGGCATAAGCGGCAAAGTATGACTCCCCTCCGTAGGCATTCACGGATCCGATATTAAGTACTCGCCCCTTGGTTCGGGAAAGTTCCTCAAGGGCGGACTGGATGAGCAGAAATGGAGCCCTCACGTTTATGGCATAGGTCCAGTCCCAAGTCTCGAGGCTCATGTCCGCAGGCTGATTTCTGGTGACCACTCCGGCGTTGTTGACGAGTCCGTCGAGTCCCCCGAGTTCCCGAATGGAGGTCTCAATGAGCTGGGCGGGAACGTCAGGATCAGAAAGGTCAGAGATGTGCCATGGAGCTCCATCGAGCTCGGCGGAGGTTTCACGGGCGAGATCCTGCTCGAGCCCGTGGATCATCACGCGCGCGCCCTCCCGAACATATCGTTGGGCGATGGCCTTGCCGATCCCGGTGGTGGATCCGGTGACGAGGATACGTTTATCTTTCAGTCGCATGGTGTAAATGGTTGGAAGAAATGAAATCAGGAAGCACCATGCACTCGCCGACAGATCATCCTCAGGGACTCCTCCACATCCCCGGATGCCGTCTGGAAGGAATCGGCATCGATGGTGAGGGGAGCGCCGAGAACAACGAGGGGAGCACCATAAGAGGGGCAGGCGACGGCCTGTTCGATGGATAATCCTCCTACTGCTTGAACAGGAACCGAAACAGCTTCTACGACTTCCTTTAATTGATCGAGTGGGCTGGGCATGTGATTGCCGGCAGCGGCAATACCACGGCGTTCATCATAACCGATGTGGTGGACGATGTAGCCGCACCCGAGATCCTCAAGTCGGCGGGCTCCCTCAACCATGTCGGGGCAGCCAAGGTTGTCGCCCATTACCCCCACCCCGGAGTCCTTTCCGCATTGAACCACACATTTGATTGTTTCCTCGTGGGCGCGTGCCATGACGACCACATGGGTTGCCCCCGCCTTGGCCATCATCTCGGCTTCAAGGTAGCCTCCGTCCATTGTCTTCAGGTCGGCTACGATGGGCGCGTCCGGGAAGTTTTCACGAAGTGCTCGCACAGAACTCAGCCCGTGGGCTAGTAGGAGCGGCGTGCCGGCTTCGAGCCAATCTACGCCGCACCTCAGGGCCATCGCCGCAGTTTCCACCGCCTCGTCAAGATCGACCAGGTCGAGAGATATCTGAACGGTTGGTTTGTGCATTCGTGGTGTGAGGTCTGGGTGACAAATTGTGGAATTCAAAGATGCTAAGGCTGAGAGCCTGCCCTCAAGAGAAAAGAACTGAAGGGGAGCTGTCGAGGACTGGTTACATTAAGGTTTTGTAAAACGGGGATCTATCCTTGCGCTCAGCATGGGGAGGAGCAGAATTGGCTTTGTTACCCCTTATTATACAAAATGGCTCAGGCAATAATGGATCCGGACGAGGTCCGGCGGTTCGCCAAGGAACTCAAGCGATTCAACGATGAACTTCAGGTGAAGGCTTCCTCCCTGCAATCCCGCTTCACTGGCCTGGGAGATACATGGAAAGACCAGGAAAATCAGAAATTTGCCGAAGAATTTGTGGGCACGATGAAGGCGCTGCGAAAATTCATCGACATTTCGGAGAAACATACCCCTTTCCTCCTGCGCAAGGCTCAGAGAATTGAAGAATATCTCGATCAGCGGTAGCCCTTCTGCCACCCCGTAAATGCATGGATCGCCAGGCCAAAGTCACATCAGTTGACGCTCTGACCGCGTTTCGCGCGAGTCTCGTTCTCTACACGGGATCGGTGGGAAATGCCGTCAACGGGGTGCGTGACGAAGTGCGTCGAATGCGAACGTGGCTCCAGGTGGACCAGAAGGCCTACTGGGGGGGGCGACTCAAGCGGCTCCGTAAGCAATTGGAGCAGGCCGAGGCGGAATTGTTTACCTCCCGGTTGAGTGCGATGACTAGTCACAGTGCAGCCCGCCAGATGGCGGTCACACGCCTCAGGCGAATGGTGAGGGAAAGTGAGGAGCGGGCGAGGGAGCTGCAAAAGTGGATTCGCAACTACGACACTCTGGTCGAGCCGCTGCTAAAGAAGCTGGATGGGATACAGCATTTCGCAACTCATGATCTCCCCAAGGCGGCTTCCTCTCTCGCGCAGGCAGAGCGGACGCTCGACGATTACACCCGTGTCGCGCCAGAGGGCGGAGTAGAGCCGGGAACGGGGGCCAAAGGACAATCCGGAGAGGAAGGGCTGCATAGTGAGGGGCGTTCAGAGAAGGGAGAGGACGAATGAGTGCACGGGCAAGCGCGGTCAAGCTTACCAAGTCGACCAAGGTATTCATGCAGAGCTGGGATCAGGTCAAAAGTTATTGGGGTGACAGGAGGCAACGGGAATTCGAAAAAGACTTTATGGAAACGCTCCCCGACGATGTATCGGCTGCGATTCGAGTGATTGAGGAAATTGACAAGATTCTAACCAGAGCAAGAAGAGACTGTGAGGAGTAGAATAGGAGTGACTAAGGGCTTGGAGCTCGCGAATGGGTTGGCTGAGGCAATTAGGGATTTCTCTGAAAGGGATCAGAAAGCCGCCAAAGAGATGCGAGCTAAGACGTTTGCCGCGAAGCGGGCTTTCGAAAGAGAGTCAGGAGAGGAGAAGGAATCGCTGGAGGCATCCCTGGCCAGTAAGGAGACGCAACTGGGCGAATCGAAGAAGCATGCGGAGAGTCGCCATGCGGCAAGGCTGGAGTGGATTGAGAGAGCTCTTCCCGCGAGCAGGCGTCAATTGTCGAAGCAGGCTGAGGCTCTTCGGGGTAAGACAGCCTCTGACCTTCAGGTAACGGCTGTGACCAACAAGGTGAATCGGCAACATTCTCTTGAGAGGCTGAGCCAAATGTATGAGGGCCTGCGGATGGAATTAGGGGAATGCGAACAGGGGCTTAAAAAGCTTGAGGACAAATGCAGGGCAGCAATGCGTGGGTATCTTCGTTTTCAGAAGAAAATGACGCCGACATATGGGGCCTCTCTTGAGGTCGAGCCGCCCGACGAGTCAGGACAAACCCCTGACTTTCTTGAGCGGGTTCGCTCCGAAATTGAGGAAGGAGAGCAGAGGCTGAATCGCTTCAAAGATAACGGGATCGCTCGTTTTCTGAGTTTTTTGCCGTGGTGGGTGATGCTGCTGCTCGGCTGGGGCAGTGCGTTCTATCTGTCTGGCCTGTGGGCCGAGGGAGAGGGTAATTTGATGCTTGCTGGTGGGGTGGCGGCCGGCACCGTAATGCTCATTATTCTCGTTCAATTTTTTACTGGGGGAGGGGTAGAGCCAGCAGTCGAGAGAGTTGCAGAACAGTTGGAGAAGACGCGGCTCGCAAGCAGGTCCTGCTCAGAACGAATCTCAATGAGGTTCGCGGAAGAGCAGGCGCAGCTTATTGCGGAAGAGAACTCGGAGGGGAATCGATGGGATGAGGCTGACGCGGCAGCCAGCAGGCTGCGCGAGGAAGGAGGTAGAAGCATTGACGAAAAGTATAGCCGGGTTAATGCAAAGAATGACGAAATGCGTGATCATGTAGTGGGGCCAATTGATGCGCTTCATGAGAAAGAGGCGAGTGTTCTACAGGAAGAATCAGCTGACAGGATTTCGGTGTTGCAGAAGCGCCATGAAGCGACGGGGGAGGAGACTGAGTCTTCTTATGCCGAAGAGAGGAGCGAGATTGAAGAGGAATGGTCCGCACTTGTGCAATCCATTTACCGGGATACGAAGGGGCTGGAGGAGGCGCTTTCACCTCTCACTCCTGCCTGGGACCAGAAGTATTTGGAATGCTGGGAGCCCTCAAGTGAGTTACATGATGTGGCACGGTTTGGTAAGGTCTCAGTGGCAGGGGATCGGCTGGCGGAGGAGTTAGAGCTGGAGCTCCCGGATGCCAGGGCGATTGACATTCCCATGGCTCTGCAGCTGCCCCGTGACGGATCCATTCTTTTCGAGACTGATGGAGATGTTGCAGGCCGTGAGGCTGCGATCGGATCTCTTAATAATATTATTCTGCGGCTTTTGGCTACGACCCCTCCCGGGAAGCTTAATTTCACCATTATCGACCCTGTGGGACTGGGTGAAAATTTTGCGGGGATCATGCATCTTGCTGATTTTGAAGACAGCGTGATCAACGGGAGAATCTGGACTCAGCGAGGTCAGATCGAGGAAAAGCTGGGGGAGCTCAACGAGCATATTGAAAAGGTGATCCAGATGTATCTCCGCAACGAGTATGAGACGATTACGGAATACAATGAGCAGGCAGGCAATATTGCGGAAAAGTATCACTTTCTCGTGATAGCAGACTTCCCGGCGAGTTTCAGTGAGGCAGCTGCCAAACGCCTGCAGAGCATTGCGATGAGTGGCGCACGGTGTGGCATCTATACCTTGATGCACTGGGATCACCAGCAGACCGGGGGCCCAGCTGAACTGATGCCGGAAGTCCTGCGTGAAAACAGCATCCGCATTCGCTGTGATGAGGGGCGCTCCCTGATTTCCGCTGGCGGGGGGGCTGAATTACCCATTGATTTTGACCCTGCTCCTGAACCGGGCATGGCTATCGAGTTCATCCAGAAGATCGGAGCTAGTAGCGTTGACGCCAACCGGGTGGAGGTTCCTTTCCGTCATGTTATTCCCGGGGAAGGTGAGTTCTGGAGCAGTGATACCACTCATGAGCTCAGGGTTCCGATTGGGAGGACAGGAGCGACCAAACTACAGTATCTCGCTATTGGAAAGGGGACCCGGCAGCATGCCCTTTTTGCAGGAAAGACAGGTTCGGGTAAGTCGACACTCTTTCATGTCATTATCTCGAATCTGGCACTCTGGTGCAGTCCTGATGAGGTTGAGTTCTATCTGGTGGATTTCAAGAAAGGGGTCGAGTTCAAGTGTTATGCTTCAGCGCGGCTCCCCCATGCTCGGGTGGTGGCAATTGAGAGCGATCGGGAGTTTGGGCTGAGTGTGCTCAAGCGGGTGGATGATGAGCTGAAAATGCGAGGGGATATGTTCCGCAAGATGGGAGTTCAGGATATCGCTGGCTACAAGAAGGCTGGCGGGGAAAAGCCGGTTCCGAGGTCTCTGCTGATGATCGATGAGTTTCAGGAGTTGTTTGTTGAAGATGACCGGATTTCCCAGGACGCCTCCGTTCTTCTCGACCGTATCGTGAGACAGGGACGGGCTTTTGGGATTCACGTCCTGCTCGGATCGCAGACTCTTGGGGGAGCATACAGTATGGCCCGGACTACCATGGGGCAGATGGTCATTCGTGTTGCCCTGCAATGTAACGAGACGGACGCCTATCTCATCATGGACGACTCCAATCCGGCTCCCCGGATGCTGACTCGCCCGGGAGAGGGGATTTACAACGATAGCGCGGGAGCATTGGAGGCAAATAGCCCGTTTCAGGTAGTATGGCTTCCGGATGAAGAAAGGGATAAGGCTCTGCAGCAGGTAATCACAATCGCGGAGGAGAAGTCCTACGATTGTGCTGCTCCGATTGTCTTTGAGGGGAATTCTCCTGCGGACGTGGGAGAGAATACCTCGCTTCAACGCCTTCTCGGTGCTGGTGCCGTGGCTCCCACGGATTCCAAGCGATCGTGGCTGGGTTCTCCCAACTCAATCAAGGGGCCTACGGAGGCAACCTTTCATCGTCAGAGTGGGAGCAATCTCATTGTCATCGGTCAGCGTGAAGAGGCTGCTCTTGCGATGTTGGCGGTGTCATTGGTGTGCCTTTCGGCTCAGTCTTCAAGGGATGGAATTCGTTTCGTGGTGTGTGACGGAACGGCTCCAGGATCCTCTGAGGGTGCGTTTTTGCAACGTGTTGTGGAGGCGATTCCACAGGAGGTTGAACTTGTGAGGAATAGTGACCTCCCCAGGGTGATGGGTGAGCTGGGAGAAGAAATGAAGCGAAGGGCCTCCGATGAGGAGGCCGCCACTAATGATCCGCCGGTTTTCCTCCTTATTCATAGTCTTCAGAGATTTAAGAAGCTGAAGCACGAGGATGATTTTGATTTCTCGTTCGATACTGACTCGACTGGACCAGGGCCGGGCGCGCAACTTAATGAAATCGTTACTGAGGGAACGAGTTACGGGCTGCATGTGATCGCGACAGTTGATACTTATAACAATGTGAATCGCTTCCTCAGTCGGAAATCTCTTAGTGAATTTGAGATGCGGGTCATCTTCCAGATGAGTCAGAATGACTCTGCTGCTCTGGTTGACAGTCCGGCAGCAAGTAATCTTGGTCTGCACCGGGCTCTTTTCTACAATGAGCATGAAGGTTACCTCGAAACCTTCCGGCCCTATGCCTTACCGGGTAATGAGTGGGTTGAAGAGGTCGGAAAGTCGCTGGGCAGGCTCATCGGATGAACGTTTTCTCCCGCCGGACTCCCTTTCTTCGGTCCGCGACGGGGAATGCTTGATAAGGGGCGTGGATGATGGGCTAAGATACCTGCATGAGGTTTGTGATGGTTTCCCTTGTCCTTCTCACTGGCTTTTTAGGACTGGTTCTACCTGCAGATGCGGAGGAGAGCTGGCCTTCCTGGCGAGGGTCGCGTGGTGATGGCTCCAGCCCAGACGAGACGGTGCCGCTGGAATGGAATGTGCAGAAAAATACGATTTGGAAGAAGAGCCTGCCGGGAAAGGGACATGCTTCACCCATCGTGTGGAAGGATCATGTTTTTGTGGTGGCTGCAGTAGAGGATCGGAGGGTTCTGCTTTGTCTGGATCGTCTTAGTGGCGAGGAGAGGTGGGTAAAGACGGTGTTGACTTCCTCCCGCGAGCCAATTCACCGGCGTAACAGCCTGGCCTCGTCTACCCCGGTTACGGATGGAAGGTTGGTCTATGTAAGTTTTCTTGATGGTGATGAAATGTATGTGGCGGCCTATGACTTTGACGGAAAACGAAGGTGGGAGAAGCGCCCCGGGGTGTTCTCCAGCGTGCACGGTTATTGTTCGAGCCCTATCCTCTGGAAGAACAAGGTGATTGTTAATGGAGATCACGATGGCGATTCCTATATCGTAGCATTGGATAAGAATACGGGGGAGGAAGTTTGGAAGACAATGCGCCTGAACCGGACCCGGAGTTACTGCACTCCGGTAATCTGGACCATTGAAGGGCGGAATCAGATGGTTCTCTCGGGAGATAAGACGGTGGCGAGCTATGATCCTGACACGGGGAAGCGACACTGGGTAATCGACGGTCCCACCGACCAGTTCGTGGCCTCCCTGGTGTATAACGGGGATCTGCTCTTCATGACCTGCGGGTTTCCGCAGCGACATATGCTGGCTATCGATCCGCGGGGCTCAGGTAATGTGACCAAGTCACACGTCAGGTGGCGGACCCGCAAGGATCCTTCCTATGTGCCGAGTCCAGCCAGTATCGGGAAATATTTCATGGTGGTATCCGATAGTGGGAAGGCGAGTTGTCTGGAGGCTGGAACAGGTAGGCTCGTGTGGAATCAACGGATTGGTCGTGAACATGGTGCGTCGGCCATTACAGTGCAGGGGCACGTCTGCTTCGTCTCGGAAAAAGGGGTCATGACTGTGATTAAGCCAGGGGAGGAGTATGCGGAGGTAGCGAAGAATGAACTCGGAGAGGAGATGCACGCCTCGCCCGTGATCACGCGGGGGCAGTGGCTTCTTCGCGGTGAAGAGCACCTTTTCTGCATTGGGGCCAGATGAGGCCCCCTTGGGAGACAAAGAGGGGAAGATCCTAGAGGATGCCCCGCGCCTTGAGATTGTTCAGGCGGTGGGCGATGTCTTCAAGTCCGTCTGCAGTGCACTGGTTGTAGTCCCGCCCGTCGGTGGTGTCGATGCCATGGCCGGGGTCCAGGTCCCGGAGAGCCTGAAGGGCCGCGTCATCGTGGCGGAACAGTTCGACGAATACCTGTGACAGAGTTCCGGTTTTCGCTACCGCAGTGAGCAGGGATCCGATCCACCCATCATCGGTGGAGAGGCATCCCCGGGTAGTCATAGCAGAGGCATGAAAGCAGCCGAGTTCACCCGTCTGCCCCATTTGAGCAATGAGATCCTCGTTTTCGGGAATTGTCAGAGCGGAGTCACCACAGTGGGCGGCATCAGTGAGAGATTTAAAGAACTTGCTGTCTCCGCCGACGAGGGAATTGGCAGCCTGCAGAAATTTCCAGAGTCGGCCAATGTCGGTAAAGGTGGCGAACTCCCCGGGGCGCAGGAACTCCACATGCCAGGAATCGACACAGGAATCGGCGAGGCCTGCCTCGGTATAGCATCGATGATGAAGTTTGGCATTCTGTTCCACGGCCGCCTCGAAGTCGGCACCGTCCTTGCGAGGTGAGCCGCTCATCCACTCCTCAATCGAGGTAGAGGATACGATAGTCACCCCATGGTTCTTGGCTGCTTCCAGTCCCGAGAGAAGCTGGTCTGTTACCGCCGACTCGTCCTCGGGATTCATGGGGTCGGCGCCACCCACCATCAGAACAAAGTAGAGATTGAGGTCGAGATCCTTGATGCCATTACAGATCTCATCAAAATCCTGTGGCTTGGTGCCAGGAATCACCGGTAATTGGACTCC
Source organism: Akkermansiaceae bacterium UBA5689 (assembly GCA_002420305.1). Taxonomy (GTDB): domain Bacteria; phylum Verrucomicrobiota; class Verrucomicrobiia; order Verrucomicrobiales; family Akkermansiaceae; genus Roseibacillus_B. Next base: position 9,385 of record DIHT01000091.1, read on the forward strand.
ATTGATCTGAACCCGGCTCAGCTCCCGGAGCTTTTTCATTTCGGCAAGGACAACGAGTTCGCCCTCACTGGTTCGTGGCGCGTTGCCCTCGTCGTCTGGAACGATTCCTCCGACCCATCCGGAATGAGTGGCGACGACTCCAAGTTCAATGTCGGTCTTATTGATAATATCAGCCATGGCGTTGGAGCAGTGTCCAAAGTGAACGCCATTGGTCAAGAATCGTGGTGCCCTTATTATTCATCGACTGTTGGTAATCAGGCGTTTGTTGCTTCGATTCTTGTTGAGGATCAGAAGAAGGCCTGACTGTAGTAGGCCAATGATGTTGCGAGTGGCTCTAATGGTCTTGGTCTTGTGTGGAGGACAGGTGGTGTCGGCGGAAAACTGGCCTGCTTGGAGAGGGCCGCGCAGTAGCGGGGTGGTGCCGGATCGGAAAGGGCCTGCGAGTTTCTCGGGAACGCGCATGTGGAAGGCCAGACTGGAAGGGCGGGCCTGTTCGACCCCGGTGGTGTGGGATGGCAAGGTGTTTGTGACGGGATTGATTGGTGAGAATGATTCGGTCCAGGCCTTTGACCTCAGGAGTGGGAAGGAACTCTGGCGGAAGGAGCTGGGAGCGGCGAGGTCGGGAAGGACGCAGAGGATTGGGAGCAGCGCAAACTCGTCTCCGCTTACGGACGGGAAGCATCTTTATGTCTACTTCAAGTCGGGAACGGTGGCAGCGATGACCCTGCGGGGAGAGGTGACCTGGAAGATCAACCTCGATGAGGTCGCTCATCCGGACAAGATTCTCTGGGACCGGGGAACCTCGCCAATTTTTGCGGGGGGCCGTCTGGTCATCGCGGTCATGCAACAGGCGGGGACCTCTTATCTCGTTGCCCTGGACAAGAAAAACGGGAGCCGGGCCTGGATCACAGAGCGTCCCTTTCCTACGGTTGGAGAGAATGGAGACAGCTACTCTTCTCCCTTTGTGGAAACTGTCGACGGGGTAGAGACGATTGTGACTTGGGGGGGTGATCACCTGACGGGTCATCATGCGGCAACCGGGGAACAGCTTTGGTTCTGTGGCGGCTTCAACCCCAAGCCGGAGCGGGTCTGGCGGACCATTGCTTCTCCGTCAGGCACGAATGGAGTAGCCATCGTTCCCCATGGCCGTGAAGACCGGGTAGCGGGCATCAAGCTCGGGGGGAAGGGAGACATTACCAAGTCAGCATGGCTCTGGAGCGCTCGGGGCTGGGGATCGGACAATTGCACTCCTGCCGCCCACGGGAACCGGGCTCTCATGCTGACTGATACCGGGAAGGCCCGTGGGACCATGACGATGGTGGATGCCACCACGGGGAAAAAGATCTGGCAGGAGAGCCTGCCAAAGTCGGTTCACACCTTCTGCGCGTCTCCAGTGGTGGCGGGGAAACGCCTTTACGTTGCGCGCCGGGACGGGACGGTTTTTACCGCCAGCCTGACCGCGGATGGAATGGAGGACCTGCAGGAGATCACGATCGAGGAGGGAGTGATCGCCTCCCCGGTGGTGGTGGATGGCAAGGTGCTCATCCGGGGGGACCGGCACCTGGTGTGCTTGTGGTAGGAAAGGAATTTTCTTTCTTCAACCAATCCACCCCAGAGCCTTGCCCCCGGTGATGGCGGCTACCGTAAGGATGGCGAGAGAACTCAGGACAAAAGCGATCCTGTAGGGCCTCCCTCCCCCAAGTTCGCGGGGAGCCCACCTGCGGTGCATGATGATCGCGGCATAGACCACGATGAGAAGAATGAAGGAGGTGGCAACTCCTCCGATAATGACCATGACTCCTGGTGCCTGAAAGGTGAGGAAGAGGATGCCCCAGATGGAGGGGAACACATAGGCGCAGCCCTTAACGAACTTTCGGCGGCTCTCCGGGTCTTGGAAGTCCCCCCAGCCCAGTTGGCTGAAGGCATCACTGAAGAGGCGGGTCCAGGCTGCGAGGGCGGAGAAGAGGGTGGAAAAGAGGACCACCAAGGCCCCCCCGAGGAAGATCCCAAACGCCCAGGGACCGAGGGACTCGGTATAGATCGCGCCCAATTGGGTAATCATATCATTCTTCTCCGGAAGGAGGCCATTCCGGTGAAGAATGGCAGCGCCGAGAATATAGAAGAGGACCGTGACGAGGGTGTAGCAGACCATGGCAGCGATGGCGTCAAGGGTCATGACCTTGATCCAGCCCCGTGCTCGCTTTACCCAGACCCGATGCGCTTCGCCAGTGGTCCATCCCGGCCGCGGTCCAGTGTGAGCAGCGTAGCCTTTTTCGAGCAGCCAGTAGTTGTAGGCCATGATCTCGTCTCCCCCCACCCCGGTAATTCCGAAGGCCCCCACCGCAAAGAGGATCATGGCAGCGGGAAGTTGGAGATTCAGTCCGGAGAGGAGTTCCGCTCCGCTGACGGCATTGCCTGTCCATTGCAGAGCGAGGACGGAGACAAGGGTGAAGATGGTGAAGAGACCAATCATGATGAGAGAGAGGCGCTCCAAAAGTCCGTACCGTCCGACGGAAACAACAATAGCGACGGCGAGTGCGGTGAAAAATGTCCACCATGCGAGTCCGAATTCCGCGAGAGCCGGAATCTGCATGAAAATGAGGGCTACCCCGCCTACGATTCCGCCGACCTGCAGGAACTTGAGACTCATGATGAGCAGCCACGCCCAGATGGAGATGTGCCCCTTGCCGAGGCGAGGACCGGGCAGGTCATTCAGGGCCTGCATGGTAGTACGGCCGGTGTAAATGGCGTGTTTGCCAAACTCGAGCTGGATGGTGACTTTGACAAGACAGGAGAAGAGAATGACCCAGAGACAGATGAATCCCGCCTTGGCTCCAAGGAGAGTGGTGGCAAAGAGCTCCCCTGAGCCGACGATGGAAGCAGAAAGGATAAAGCTGGGTCCAAGGTAGCGGAGTTTTCCAGTAAGGGTGGTCGGCGGCTCAAGGATCTTCTGGTCGGTGAGCTGATATGGGTTGTCTTCCATGGGAGAAGGCAGGGTGTACGCTTGGGAATGCTTTCTGAAGCTCGAAATAAGGTAATGGAAACGAACCGAGGGGAGAGTTCGTCGATTTATTGAATAAGTGAGGGGGTGAATCGTGTCCAAGGGGTTGAATCTATTTATTCAGTTATGAAGCGTTTTTTCTCTCATTTCCCCGTTCTTGTTGCCGTTTGCCTTCTGCCTAGCTGCGACCTTGCGAAGCTCTCGGCCGATGGAGAAACTAGAAAACTGAAGGAAAAGGTTGCTCAGCTTGAGAAAGAGCGCGAAGAGGCTGCCCTTGAGGCGGAACTGGAGGAGGCTCGTCGCCAGCTCGCGATTGCTCTAAGCGCTCTGGATGAAGAGGCACCAGTCGAAGCCGGAGAGCCCGGTGAAGGTGGTGAACTTGATGACGATCCTAATGACTTGGAAGAGTTCGTGGATATTCCCCGGGCGATCGTGGTGGAGGAAGCGCCGCAAGATGATACATTGCTACCAAGTGCAGAGGCCTCGGTGGCTCTGGAAGCGACAGTCCCAGCTGCGCTTCTCGAAGCCGGGGATCATCAGATTTTCTTTGCAGAGCTTTCGCGTTTCGGTGAGTGGTTCGAGACCCGGGACTACGGATTCGTGTGGCAACCGATGGCGCTTGGAACCAATCCGGCGTGGAGGCCCTACACCCGGGGTCGCTGGGTGAATTCTGATCAAGGGTGGACCTGGCTCTCGGACGAGCCCTTTGGCTGGGCGGTCTACCACTATGGACGATGGGTGCTTCTTGCCGAACACGGGTGGGTTTGGGTGCCGGGAGATGACTGGGCGCCGGCCTGGGTTTCGTGGCGCCAGAACGACGACTATCTCGGCTGGGCTCCTCTGCCTCCCGAGACCCTCTACGACGAGGTCTATGACTACGACCCGGGAATCGACCTCGCCTACGATGTCTCCCCAGAATACTACAATTTTGTCCCGGTGGACCACTTCTACGAGCCGGTGCATTCGCACTGTGTGCCGCGAACAACGGTAGTCACGATCATCATCAGCACCCGTAATGTAACACGTTTTTCCATGCGGGAGAACCATGTGCACTGTGGCGGACCGGATTTTTCCTGGGTGAATCGGCATGCGCGTCGTCCGGCACGTCGTTGCCAGATTGACATGGGAATGGGCCACGATCATTTCGCTCGCCGCCATCATCATCGCTTGCACGAGGATCGCTTGCATGTATTCGCTCCACGGGTTGATGCTCCCTGGAACGCAGCAGTCTGCCCTGGCCGGGTAGCGAGGAATCTGGGCCGGGTGGAAATCGTCCGGGCGGGCAACAGAGAGATCGAACGAGATCTCAGGCATCGTTATCATGAGGCTGCGGTGCAGCGCCAGGAGTCGGCAAGGGAGGCTCTTGAGAGGCCTGAATGCCAGGTGGCTCTGCGTAATAATCAGGAGCGGCGACGGAATGTGGCAGGATCCCCAAAGGGGAGTGAGGACCTTGTGCAAGATCGGAAGCGTCGCAGAGCGAGGGCTGAGGAGGGACTGCGTGCCGCAACCGAGGCTGTGGCGGTAGCGGAACGTCGTGTCGAGGAACGGAAACTACAACCTGAGGAGCGGGTCCAAGCAGGCAGGAAGATTGAGCAGGCCAAGAAGGAATTGGCCGTGGCTCGGGAGTCCCTAGATACCCGTGGTGCAGGTAGAGAATCACGATCGGGCGCGCGGGGCAATCCGGAGAATCTCTCCGATGAAGCTAGGCGGGCCGAAATGTCTCGTCATCGAGTAATGGAAGTGAAGCAGCGGGCTCTTGCAGAGGAGAAGGCGGCGGAAGAGAAGCGCCGAGTTCTTGCGGAGCAGAAAGTAGCGGAGGCCAAGCGGCAGGAAATGGCTCGGCAGCAGGCATTAGAAGTGAAGCAGCGCGCTCTTGCGGAGGAGAAAGCGGTGGAAGCCAGGCGGGTGGAAATCGCTCGTAAGCAGGCCGTCGAGGCGAAGCAGCGGGCTCTTGCGGAGCAGAAGGCGATGGAAGCCAGGCGGGTGGAAATCGCTCGTAAGCAGGCTGTCGAGGCGAAGCAGCGTGCTCTTGCGAAGGATCAGGCCGAGCAGAAGGCCGCGGAAGCCAGACGGGCGGAAATAGCTCGGCAGCAGGCTTTGGACGCTAGACGCCAGGCTGTTGCGAGGCAGCGAGCAGAAGAGTCAGAACGTCGAGCAGTTGCTCAGCGAAAGGGAGAAGAGTCCCGTCGGCGGGCAGAGATCGAGGCAAGACGAAAAGCTCAGATTGAGGCACAACGCCGCACGCAGCAGGAGGCGCAACGTCGTTCCGAGGCTTTACTGGCTAAACGCAGGGTTGAAGAACAGCGTGCAGCGAAGGAAAGAGCACTGGCCTTGGGACGTGCTCAAGCGAAAGCCAAGGCACAAGCAAGTGCTCAGGCCGCAGCGCTACGTCAGAAAGCAGAGATTGCGCGGAGGCAGGTATCCAAGTCACGTCGCCGGAAGGAGCGCTAGAGAGGAGTCCTCCCTCAGGGGCTCCCGGGAATATGTTGTCTATCGAGCAAATCTACGTAGGCGTCTGGAACGAGATCTTCAGGGAGCACTCCCAGAGACTCCATGAGCCGGTGTGCTTCAGCCTCGCCACCTTCGATGGAATCCTCCTCGGCGAGGACGACTTCGAGCTCCAGGAAGTCCCCGAGTCCCTC
>DIHT01000145.1 GCA_002420305.1 Akkermansiaceae bacterium UBA5689
TCTTGAACCAGGTTCCGTCGACTTCCCTGAGTCGGTCATTGACATGCTCTGGGGAGGCCTGGGCCAACCCGACGGCGGCTGGCCTGCAGATGTCCAAAAGGCCGTTCTTGGGGGCAGAGAACCTACGACCAGCCGTCCCGGCGATCTCGCCGAACCCATCAATCTCGAGACTACCCGCAGCGAACTCTCAACTACACTAGGCCGCACCGCCAATGACGATGACCTTTACAGCCACCTCATGTATCCGGCGGTTTTTGCTGAGTTTGACGAATTTGTCAGAACCTACGGCAAGTTACAGGGTCTACCCACTACCGCCTTCTTCTATGGCCTCTCTATTAGCGAAGAAATCTCCGTTGAGATCGGACCAGGCAAGGTTCTATTCATCAAACTTATCGGCATCAGCGAACCCGACGCCGAAGGCCAACGCAACGTCTTCTACGAGCTTAATGGCATGCCTCGTGAGTGCGCAGTGATCGATCAGGCACTGGCTCCAAAAAATGCCATCACCCGACTTAAAGGAGATCTGAACGATCCCCTCCAAGCAGTCGCTCCAATGCCCGGCATGGTATCCGAAGTTAATGCTGAGGTAGGAGCCAAACTAGAGGAAGGCGATCCGATCATCACCCTCGAGGCGATGAAAATGCTCACTACTATTTCGGCGAGCACCACCGGGACGGTAACCGAGATCCTCGCTCAAAAGGGCGATGCCGTTGAAACGGAAGACCTCCTCGCCAGGCTGGAAAAATAGAGACGCCAGAAAAAATCTTCACACCCAAGGAGTCAGAGATCTAGACACCCTTGGTTGCCGTCTCCGGATGTGGATCGAAGGGCACGTCTTTGGGCGGGCTAACCCATGACCCTAGAGGGTTTTACCGAAAACCCCGGGGCTCACGTAGCCTCAAACTCGCCAGATTTCCTATAGCCCTACATCCGCAGCCCTCACTTACCATGAGGAGGTGGCTCGGGACGGAATCGAACCGCCGACACAGGGATTTTCAATCCCCTGCTCTACCAACTGAGCTACCGAGCCAATTACTCCAAGGACGCGGGAAGTTGCGTGCAACGACGCACGATGGCAAGGCAAATCAGCGAGAAGACCACCAGATGGAAAAACCATCTCTCCCCGGAATTCTCCTATTCACCGTATCTGCCCTCCTCCCACACCAGCTCGCTACCAAGCACCTTCAACTATCTACCCCCACTACCTTCTCTCTCCTCAGGCCAGCAGCTCCCTCACGACCCTGCCGTGAACGTTCGTTAAACGCCGCTCAATCCCATTGTGGTAGAACGTTAAACGTTCGTGATCGAGTCCGAGCAGGTGCAGCACCGTTGCATGAAAATCGTGCCAGGTCACAGGATTCTCCTCCGCCTTCCAACCTATCTCGTCAGTTGCACCATACGCGACTCCCGGCTGCAAACCGGCCCCAGCCATCCAGACCGAAAAACCGCTCTTGTTGTGATCTCGTCCTGCCCCGACCTTTCCCTTCTCCGACTCACTGAAGGGGGTACGACCGAACTCCGTGGTAAAAAGAACCAGGGTCTCCTCCAGCATTCCGCGTCGCGAAAGATCCTCCAGGAGCGCTGCAACCGGCTGGTCGATCCGCCCCGCCTCCGCGCCATGGTTCTTGATCACATCCCCGTGGGCATCCCAGCTCAGTCGCGGACTCCCCCCAATGGGCCCTCCAGAAAACACCTGCACGAATCGCACTCCCCGCTCTAGCAACCGACGAGCCATCAAACAGCGCCGCCCACAATCATCGGTGCGGTCCGCTCCAATGCCATACATCTCCTTGGTCGCTTCTGACTCCCCACTGGTATCCGTGACTTCAGGAATCGAAAGCTGCATACGTGCCGCGAGCTCGTAACTGCGAGTTCGTGCTGCCAGAAGATCATCAAGGCCAGTCTGTAACCGGTGCTGATCATTCAATTGCCCGAGCAGGTATCGGGTTGCCATCTCCTGCTTACCCGAAATCACCTCAGAGGGAAAAAGGTCTCTTACTGGCCGATCACCTGCCCCGAACCGTATTCCCTGGTATTGAGCCGATAGAAATCCATTCGTCCAATTGGAGGCTCCTCCATTTGGATCGCCCCGACCATCTGGCAACACGATGTAGGACGGTAACGACTCCGTGTCATTTCCAAGGCCGTAAGACACCCAGCTCCCCATGCTGGGGAAACCGTTGAACTCAAATCCACTATTCTCAAAAAAGAGTGCTGGGGTATGATTGGCCGACTGCGAGACCATCGACCGAATCACCGTCAACTTGTCCGCCTGCGTGGCAATGTGAGGAAACAGTTCAGATATCTGGAGACCGCTCTGCCCGCGTCGCTTGAATTCCCAGTCGTTCTTCCGCAAGGAGCCGATCTTACCAAAAAAGATATCCGGCTTGTGCGCCAGCTTGGCCTCCTGTCCGTGGCTCTTGACCAGCTCCGGCTTGAAATCAAACGAGTCGACATGGCTCATGCCGCCCACCAGACAGATATGCACTACCTGCCTGGCCTTGGGCGCATGGTGACGCGAAACCCCACTCCGCCCCTTCGTAGAGTCATTCGCCAGTAAGCTCGCAAAAGCGGTCGCACCAACCCCCCGGGTCCCCCAACTCAAAAAATCGCGACGTGGTTGCACAGGGAACATCATTTCAATCAAGAACTACGAACTCATTACTGTTGAGCAGCACCCGTCCCAGTGCCGCCATTCCATGCTCGGTCGCGAACTCTACTGCTAACCGAAGCTCCTTCTCAGCAGCGTTTCGCCCATAGGCGAGTTCGAAGGAGCGCTCCACCTGTCGGCGAAGGTCATTCCCTGTCTCGTCTTTCACTCGTCGGGCTAATCCCCGTGCCATCCGAAGTGCGAAGTCATTATTCAGCAAGGCGAGAGCCTGAAGCGGAGTCGTAGTCACCGATCGGCTGGGAGCCGTGGCGGAAGGATCCGGACAATCAAAAGCCTCAAGGATCGTGCTCCGTCGCCCACGTGGACTGAAGCGATATATCGTCCGCCGATTCAGGTTTGGATCTCCTTCCTTATCGAAAGGAAAATAATAGGTCGTACCGTTGTTGTTGTGCAGGGTAACATCCCTGAACCCCGGCCCCCCTCGCTCCCTGTTGAGCAAACCCGATATCACCAGCATTGCATCCCGAAGGCTTTCAGCATCAAGACGGACCGGTGACTTTCGCCACAGCAGTCGATTATCACCATCGACCTTCCCTGCCTGCTCCGAGGGTCTGGAAGACTGCCGGTAAGCGCGTGACGTAACAATAAGTCGGTGCATATCCTTCAAACGATACCCATTCTCACGCAGCTTTCCCGCCAACCAATCCAAGAGAAGTGGATGGCTCGGCGTTCCTCCGCTAAACCCAAGATCATTTGGAGTTTTCACTAACCCTTGCCCAAAATGCAGATGCCATAGCCTGTTAGCCATAACCCTTGTAAAGAGCGGGTTGTTTTCAGCGGTAATCCACTCTGCAAGCTTTCTCCGCCTCGCAGCATCCGGCGCATTTGCTGCCAGACCAAACTGCGCTGACGGCCCTCGTAGCGTTGCAACCCCACCGGGCAGAACCTCTTCCTTCCTTTTCAAGGCATGGCCGCGCTCCAGCAAGCGCGCAGGCCCAGGATGCGTATCTGCCCTCACCGTATAAACCTTACGTTTGCTCCCCTTAATACTCGCAATAGCCTCACGAATTCGCGCGGCCTCAGCTCGTAAACGTTCTCTCTTCTTCCTCTCTGTTGGACCCAATGACGATAGCAGCTCCGTGTCTGTCACAAAGTTACTTTCCGCGCCCGCCGAGGCCGCTACTGCACCCGGGGTCAAAGCCCGATCATAAAACTGCGCTCGCAACACCCTCCCTCTCAGTAAAGTCCCCGCCCCGGGCTTCGTGCCGTGCCGGAGACCAAACAAGAGATGAGCCTGGCCCTTAGCGTAGGACTGGATCTTCGACCTGTAAGATTGGTCGTAAGGGAGCCCATTGCGGTAGCGCGTGATAGTGCCATCGGCTTGATACACAATCGCCACGTGCACAGCGGTCTTGTGGGCCTCCTGTTCCGGCGCACCGCCATGCACCTCAGACCGCTCAAAACGATTACTCCCCGCCATCCAGGCCCCGGCCGTTCGTTCGCCGAAGACGATCGCATCAAAGGTTGCTCCATCATTAGTCTGAAGACCAATCACACCACCACCCTTCTGCTCGAGGGTGTCGAGTTGGACCCAGGCTTCCAAAGTCTTTTCCGTGACATCTCCCGCCAACGGCTCCGTCTTTACAAAACCACTCGATCCATCCAACACCAGAGCTCCGTTCTCGACCCGCGCACCTCCCATTGCCTTTCCATGAAGGCCACCCAGGCCGTCCTTGAGATCTCCTTCGAATTCCCACCGTGCCAATGGCTGCGGCAAGGCAGGCGCTTTCACCTCCTCTGACCCGGCTCGCCTGAAAAGGACCCGTTCGCGGCCCATCTTCTCGATCTCGCCCACTCGTTTCGAGATCTCATCCAACCGCTTACCGGCTGCGACCTTTTGGGCTAGTGCCGTCGAGTCTTCCACCTCCTGCTCCCGCCGATATACACCCCGTAATGTGGAGGCTAACTGATAGTATTCTCTCTGGGAAATAGGATCATACTTATGATCGTGGCAACGGGCACAATTTACCGTGAGACCTAGAAAGGTCTGCCCGACCGTGCCAGTGATATCCTCGAGCTCATCCTGACGGGCAGTTCTTCTCATGAACTCACTGCTCCCAATCACCGTGTTGTGCAGGCCCGCTGTCAGGAAAGCCACCGCTGACATTCCCTCAAACCCGGGCCGGAGATGATCCCCCGCAATCTGCATACGGGCAAACTGATCGTAGGGCATATCCTCGTTAAACGCCTTAATCACCCAGTCACGATAGGGCCACAGGTTGTTGCGCGGACTGTTACGTTCAAAACCATCACTCTCTCCAAAACGCGCTACGTCCAGCCAATGCCGCGCCCACCGCTCGCCATAGTGGGGCGAAGCCAGAAGATCATCCACAACCCGCAAGTAGGTCTCGTCAGTTGGATCTACCTCGAAAGCGCGCACCTCCTCCACTGACGGCGGCATCCCAACCAGATCGAAATAGAGCCGTCGCATTTGCGCCCGCGGCGACGCCATCGGAGAAATCTCTAACCCATGCTCCCGCAGTTTTCTCGCCACGAAGGAATCGATCACATGCTCCTGATCATTGTCCGGTGGAACAACCTTAAGGAGAGGCTGCAACGACCACCAATCCTCACCGGCCCGGTCCTCCGCTCCCGATCTCGGGGTATTAAGGCAAAGTATCCCGACTGAAACGAACAGCAGTTTGGGGAGGTTGATTCCGGAACTCATCGCAATTGCTGGATTGCAACCATTTCTGTGAATCCCTCGTGTGCCAAACCAAATTTTGACCATTCCAGAAAAAGAACCTTCGGGGCGCTTATTCAGCATTCGGCCGAAACCTTGAGGCCAGCGCCGTTCGCTTCTTTATCCCCTCAGCCCAAGTCGGCCCTCAACGGAGCTGTCAAAAGCAGAATGAACTGACCCTGACCTAGAATTAGGTCAGTGATTGTCTTCCCGAATACGAAAAAATCGCATCCTCTCTCCTTCCATCAGGTAATTACGCTCAATCACTCCCCCCTGCCCCGGAATACCGGATTCATGGATATCCCAATGAACGAGATCAGCAGATCTCTCGACAGAGTATGTTCGCCCCATGGCGGCTGGAAATCGCAGTTTAAGCTGATCCATCCCTCCGACCGACGCTCGGCCTGCCATCACTTCCAGCCAAAGAGAATCCGCTGCTTGATGGGCATGCACATGCAGCGAAATTCCGTTTAACATCAAACCCGAGGGAGAAAGCTGCGCCAGACCGCCCGGGGAGGCTGAAAACCCAAAAACCATCGACTCGCCAGCGGGAATAGACTGGTTCCAGTCGACATTCCTCACCGTGTAATGATTTCCGTCGCGGTGAACGAGTTCCGCATTCCAGAAAGAAGAGATCTCCTCCTCCAGCTCGAATTCAAACTCCCACGAATTGATTGGGTGGTTCGCCAGGTTAGTAATCTTCGCCTCTCCGGTAAAGCCGGAACCCCAGTCGCTTTGAACCCTAAAGTCCACCTCAGCCCTGATGTCGTGCGGAATGACCGGCCTGTTGGCAGGCTCTCCGCCTTGGTTACCATTTCCTGTTCCATCACCAAAATCTATATCGCTCGCTGAAAAGAAAGCCTCTCCGGCCGGATCGATGCGTTGCCAGATCACATAAAGAACATGATGCCCTGTCCGCTGGGGTAAATTGACTGAGAACGTATAATATTGATCGTCTCGAATCGCTTGCGCGGCCCCGGGCAGAGCTTCGAGGTCGTCCCAGTCCAGGGGCTGATCCGGGGACCATCCCTCTCGAGTGATAAAGGCCAAAAAATAACTCGGATCGTGGGGCACCCACGCATCGAAGATCACAGGATAAAGCCCGGGGTTGACCGGGGTAGCAGGCCAATCCCCACGCTCGAGGTTAAGTCCGGCATACTTCTCTCTCCCTGCGCCTGCCAGTTGACCATCCGGAATGATTGCTCGATAGGGGGCAATACTATCCCGGTCGTAATCGGGGACTACCCGGCTCACCTCATGCCAGTCATAGAAAGCCTGTGTCCCGGCTGCCCCAATCGCAGCCGATGAGACTTCACGATCAGGGCTCTCGGGGTTTTCCTGAAAGATTCGGTAGACCCGACTTACTGGATCAAGGACAGATCCATGACCAAAGGAATCTCCAATGCCACTTACTAGAACCCCGGCCACGAGCATCGTCTGAAATCGAATCTGGATCAGAATGGACTGCCGAAGGGGACGCTTGAAAAGGAACCTCATAGGAAACAATGGACTGTCGCTCCATCATAGCTTTTCCGGTCGCCAAGGCGAACACAAGATCCCTCATAAAGCTCCGGTTATTCGGTCGCTCCCTTAACCAGCTCAACTGCTTGACGAGCGAGTTGCTCAATGGCTCCCCAGTCTTCTTTTTCCAATAAATCACGTGGCGCTAGCCAGGATCCACCCACTGCGAGCACGTCCGGGGAGGAAATGTAGGAGACCAGATTATCCGGGCCCACTCCCCCAAGTGGGATATAACGCACCCCCAGGTGACGATACGGCGACGCGACATTCCCGAGATATCCCAACCCTCCCATCGCCTCCGCCGGAAAAAACTTCAGAACCCTGCAGTCAAAATCTAATGCCAACTCAATATCACTTGGTGTAGCAATGCCCGGCGCAAACGGAAGCCCTTGATCCCTCGCTGCCTGCAGGACATTTTTGTTGGTTCCAGGCGCAACGCCGAAAGCCGCTCCCGCCTCAAGCACCTCACCAACCTGCTCTTCCGAGAGAATGGTGCCAGCGCCGACTATCATTCCCTGCACCTCCGCGGCAATTCTCCGCAAGCACTTGAGGGCTCGATCGCTCCGCAAGGTTAACTCCATGGCCGAGATTCCTCCTGCGAGTAAGGCCCTGGCGAGTGGCACCGCATGGGATGGAGAATCGATCATGACCACGGAGACAAGACCGCATTCACCAAGCCGCTGAAACACCGGATGCACCTCTCCCTCTTTCATGACTCAGCTTTCCCTCGATGGATTGTGAGACGCTCTCCCCCTTTCATCACCCTGTAGGATTGTCCGAGCCTCTCACAAAAAGAAATGAACTCATCTGGCTCTTCCGTATTAAAGTTGAACATATCGTAGTGGCACGGCACGACCATTCTGGCCCCGATTGTATGCGCCAGCTCTGCGGCCTCTCGCCCATTCAAATTCCCTGCAACCCTCCGCTCTGGCTTGTTGCCATTGATTGGGAGCAAAGCAAGATCGGGAGGACCTCCTCTGAGCTGACTAACGAGTTCTTCATGCCAAAGGGTATCTCCGCTGTGGTAGACCCGGAACCCGCCGAAGGTAACTTGGAAACCCAGGAATACGCACCTCCCCTCCCCATCACGCTCAACCTCATTGTGAGCCGCTGCAATCCCCTCGATTCTCCAAGGCCCTGTTCTGGTAACCAGCATTTCATTGATTCCCACATAATCAATCGCCCCCCCAATCAATCGCTCCTTTGCGAACCCGATATTCGCCTCCGGCAGAACCAGAGAAACACCCCCCGACGCCTCTGAGATTGCGCAGAGAGTCTCCCGATCGAGGTGATCAGTATGATTGTGGCTGGAGGTAACGCTTTTTACAAAAGCCAACCGCGACGGATCGATAACCAGCTCCGACATTCGCACATGCGGCTTGTCCGTGCCTTCATATTTGCGCGAGAGCGAATCAGAAAGATACGGATCAAAGAGCAAAAATTCACCGTTCCACTTTAGAAGAAACCCACTTTGCCCTAACCACCAGACGTGAAAACAATCTTCTCCACACTCTACACCGACCATGTCGTCGATGAGGAGATCACCTTTTTGCAACGGCTCGATCATCTCTCTATAGCCTGCTCCTTACCGCCGAGACCCCTTCGACCATATTGCAGAGCTTCTGCTGAGCCGCCCAGCGAGCGGTCTGACTCAGCCCGCAGTCGGGCGCAAAAACCAGTCGCTCTGGAGGAGCGAACTCGAGACAGGCTTTCACTTTTTCCTCAATCATGGCAGGTGTTTCAATAAGATAGCTTTTCACGTCGATCACTCCGACCGCCACATCCATCCTCTTTGCAACCTCCCCAATCACTTCTAACTCTGCATACTCCCTGTTCGCCATCTCAAGATGTAACTCGTCGACATGGAGATCCAGAAAATCTGGAAACAAGGGACCGTAGCGGCGATAACCCACTGGATGACCCTTGAAGTTCCCGAAACATAAATGCGTGCAAAGCCTCGTCTTCCCTACGACCCCTTCCACGGTTCTGTTAAAGATGTCGACGAACCTTGAAGTGTCTTCCTTGTAACCGTAACAGCTCATCGAAGGTTCATCGACACAGATCTCCTCACAACCTGCGTCGACAAGACACTCAAGCTCCTTGCGAATCAATGGAAGAAGGGCCTCAGTGAGCGCCCAACGATCTACGTAGACGTCCCCGGGAAGCAGACGCCCACTCATGGTAAATGGCCCCGGCACACTCATCTTCAAAGGGTAACCCTCGGGGGCTAACCTCTTGAGACGGTTGAACTCGGCAACGGTCCCGAGGCCTCCCGGAGCATCCAGCACTCCATGCACCTCATGCTTGCCACGCTGATCATGCGCCGGCGGCCCCCATTTCCGTGGAGACTCCGCCTCCATCGCGATTCCCTCCAGGTGACCGTAGAAACTAAGATTAAAGTCAAAGCGCGTCTGCTCTCCATCGGTGATCACGTCCAGTCCAGCGCGCAACTGATCACCGATGGCCACCGCAGTGGCATCATCCTGCATTTCCTTAACATCTGCAGTCCCAAACTCGTCCAACCGACCGGAGCAGGACTCCAGCCATGCGGGGAAAGGGTAGCTTCCTACAACTGAGGTTCGCAATGGCCGATCCTTCATGATTATTTTCCTAGGTTTTCGTAGAGCTTCGCCATTCGGCGCGAGTGCTCATCATAGGCAGCTTCAAAGAGCTCTGTCGAGCGAGCCACACCAGCAGTACAGGCAGCCGCTAGAACACTGGGCGGCGCTCCCGCCTCCACCAGCCTCTCCGCCACCTCTGCTTTGATCGTATTGACAAGGATTACGCCTCCTAGTGTCGAGAGAGGCGCCACTTTCTCGGTTAGTCCACTTACCTGCACTGCCGCATCACCCACCGGCGCACCTGTATCAAGAATCATATCTGAGAAATCCCCAAGTTTCTTTCCATCGTCGCGCTTTGCCTCACTCGCATCCGAGTGCTTCTGGCTCACCATCCCCACCACCGTAACGCCTTTTTCCTGCAGCTCCTCCGCCATCTCAACAGGAACGAAACTGGTCCCACTAGAGGAGATGATTAAAGCAGAGTCCTCATCCCCTATGTCAAAGTTGCGCAGGATTCTGCCCGCGAAACCCGGCACGTTCTCAAGAAACATCGCCTGCCGTTGGCCGTTTGCTCCAGTCGCGAGATTATGAAAGGTCAGTGATAATTCCACAATGGGATTCCATCCTGGAAACGACCCATAGCGTGGCCACATTTCCTCAACCATGATCCTGCTGTGACCGGATCCAAACAAGTGGACCATCCGGCCGCAGAGGATGGATTCCGCAAATCGATCAGCAATCCGATCTATTAGACCTTGCTGTCGGGAAACCGCTGTGAGGACCTCTCCGCACTGAGTCAGGTAATCTCCACTCGCCTTCATGTGTTGTTGCTTCGCTGCATTGCAAAATAAGCCGCTCCGTAGGCTCCTGCCATGGGCCCCAGTCGGGCACGCCGAATTTCTACCTGCCCTCCACCCGGGCGCCACTCAAATTCCTCCATCCACCTCTTAAGCGGACCCTCGATCTGATCCCATGCCTCCGAGATTCCTCCTCCAATCAGTATCAGTTCCGGGTCGAGAATGTTGACAAAGGAGGCCACCGACACTCCCAGCGCCCTGAGAGAGTGCTCCCAAGCCTCTTTTGCTGATTCCTCCCCCGCTCTCACGGCCTCGACGAGCTCCGCCGTGGATTCGTATCGTCCGCCGGTGCGCTCAGCGACGTTATGATTCCCTATAAGATCCTCCAAGGTCCCCGGCATCCCGCAGATATCCGGCTTCCCCTCAAGATCGAGGGAAGAATGCCCGAGATGTCCCGCCTTGCCGAAGTGCCCTCGCAGCAATCTACCGTCTGCTACAATGGCCCCTCCAACACCAGTTCCCAGCGTGAGGAGAATGACATCGCGGACCCCGGCAGCGGCTCCCTGCCAGATTTCGCCCATCAATGCAGCGTGAGCGTCATTCAAAATTACCACTGGACGCCCCAGAGCGTCAGGCCAGTGCAGCCCCTCTAATCCCTCCAGACGGCCCGGCATGGCAACGATCCTGCTCGCCGTCGCGTCTGCGAACCCAGGCGAAGACAAGCCGATCACCTCACACGTCCTCGAATCCCGTTCCTCGAACCGATCTACCAATCCCCGTATTTCCTGAACGAATGCCGGGCGCCCTTGCACGAACTCACCATCGCGAGTGGGAGCCGTCTCCTCACCCAACAAATGGCCGCTGGACAACTCGAAGGCGGCGCCCTTGATACGCGTCCCCCCAAGATCGATCCCGATTCCGAGCCCCTCCATCACATCCTTCTCATGTTCCCGATACGCTCCACCCTCCATCAACCCTGAGGACCTGTCCTGTTACAAACCGCCCTCCTTCTCCAAGAAGTAGAAGAGCAGCTCCATCAAGATCACCGGGGACACCAATCCGCCCTCCATCGAGCGGCTGCTTTCGACTCACGTATTCCATAATCTCATCGTTAGCGCGGGCACGCTCTGACATCAAGGTCTCCACAAGCGCCGGGGTAATGACATTCACCCGGACTCCCTCTTTTGCGTAATACGATGCCAGCGATTTGGAAAACCCCTCAACCCCAGCCTTGGCCGCGGCATAGGCATGAGATGAAAAATATTCTGGTGCAGGAAGAAAACCAAGGACACTCCCCATATTGAGAATAACCCCTCCGCTTCCCTGCGCCCTGAAGCGCCTCACTGCAGCACGATTCGACATCATCAGTGACGTCAGATTCTGCTCAATAGTGTAATCCCATCCCTCGTCACTTAATTCATGTAGCGGACCATCACCAGCCGAACGTCCACTCCCTCCAGCAACATGATACAAACCCTCAAGATCTCCGATCTCCCCGCACGCAAACTCAAGAAACTCATCCACCGCACCTGCAACGGCAGCATCCACCTTTTTCCCCACTGCATTTTCACCCAGCATTTCCAACGCTTGAGCGAGGCGCTCTTCCGAACGACCGCAGACAGCGACCCTTGCTCCATGATTCACAAGGGCACGGGCAGCCGAGAGCCCGAGGCCACTACTCCCACCCACAATTACATAGGCTTTGTCGGAAACCCCAGTTTGCTCATTCACTTCCTCATTGACCGCCAAGGCCTTCGATTATTCAAGCTCCACCTTGTGAATAAGGATCGGGAAAGGTGGATTTCACTGACCACCCCAGCAAACTAGCCTACGAGGAGACTTCCGGCAGGAGAGAGGAGTGATGATGCAGAATGGGGCTCTTTTCCCCCGGGGCAACAACGAAGCTAAAGCGCGCCCCGACCACACTCTCCTCGCCATCGCTGATGATCCGCCAATCGTAAATTCCCCCAATGACCTGAGCGCCCTGTATGTCCGCCTGCTCAACCACCGTTTCCTCACGCACCGTGACACTCACCTCTCTTTGATCGGTGATCCGGTCAAAGTATCCTGCAATCTCTGTCTCCGAGTTGTAGATGCTTGATGAAAATGTCGGGATCAGAACAGCGTCTTCCGCATAGAGCGCCGCGACTTCTCCCAGCCTCATCTCATTTACACCCTCGATCCAGTTCCGGAGAATCTCACGAAGGCTTGATTGGTTTCCGTTCATTGTGGCTGGAGTCTACCTATTTCTTCCTATTCGGCAATGACCGCTCCTCCGGCAACCTTAAAAAGAGGTGGCGCCTCGCCATCCATCCAAGATAGACTAGTCGTCGTAATTAATTTCTGGGAGCTCGCGGGAAGGTAATCCATCAGTGCGTTACGCCTCGATGGGTCTAATTCACCGAAGACATCGTCAATAAGATACACGGGCGGGGCATTGCGCTTTTTCTCCAGCAGGCGGCCTTGCCCCAACTTGAGTGCAAGCGCCATCGTTCTTTGCTGCCCCTCACTCCCGAAATCTGCAGCACTCCTCCCGTCGAGAGTCAGAATAAAATCATCCCTATGAGGACCAATGAGAGTTCTCCCCTGCGCTCGCTCTTTTATTGCAACTTCTTCAAAGGCTTCTGCCAATCGCCCAAACCCGGACCCATCATAGGAGAGTCCACCCAAATCTCCCGCACCACCCACTCTCTCCTGCGCATGCGCTACTGGCAGGGCAAGGTCTCTCAAGAGCTCTTGCCGCGATCTCTGGATCTCCTCCCCGTGTTCCACCAGAAGCCTCGTATATGCCAATACCTGCTCTTCGTCTGGCTGCCGGTCCTTCAGAAGTAGATTTCGACTCTTGAGCGCACGCCTGTAGCGAACCAAGTGCCTTCGATAACCCGGGTCTATCTGACCTGCCACGAAATCCAAAAACCTCCTTCTAACCTCTCCCGGGCCCCTCACGAGCTCAAGATCTTCATTCCCCATCCAAACCAGCAAGCCTCCGGACGACAGGTAATCGCCCTGTGATTCTACCCGCTCTCCCTCTACCTGAAGCTCCAACTCTCCACCCGCCCGCTGCACACGACGGCTTTGTTCCCAGCATTCCCCGGCCACCCCGAAGCCATCGCGCTGAAAACGCTGAAGCTGTCCAATCCGATGGGTCCGCGGAGATTGCAGCCTCACAAGAACGCAGATGGCCTCCAGCAGACTGGTCTTACCCTGCGCATTTTCCCCCAAAAAGACCGCGATTTCCCTCGGAATTTCCAGGTTCAATGCCTCAAAACAGCGAAAGTCAACAAGACGGAGGGACTGGATCACCACCCACTTTTTCCCGTTCACGATCCATCATCAATTCGAATCATTCACTTTGCCCTTGAAATCAGTCCGTCTAGAATAAATTTTGCACAAACCGAGCGGATGGCAGCGCTGCCAAAATCAGCCGCAGGCGACTGAACCCAGAACCCCACGATCAAGAGCCATGATCGAAGTCAAAAATCTAACGAAACAGTTTGGAAGTAAAACCGCAGTAGATGATCTCTCCTTTTCCGTAGAGCAGGGGGAAGTCCTCGGTTTCCTTGGACCGAACGGAGCAGGAAAATCTACCACCATGCGGGTCATCACAGGCTTTATCCCTGCGACATCCGGCGAGGTGGAAATCTGCGGCATTCCGATTGCCAAGCAACCCGAAAGCGCGAAGCGAAAGATCGGATACCTGCCCGAGTCCGCGCCTCTTTATGAAGATATGACCGTAGCCGGCTTCCTGCGTTTCTGCGCAAGCATCCGCGGATTCTCCGGAGTCGCCCGGAGCGAAGCGGTCGATCGCGTGATCGAAACCTGCTTTCTTCAGACCGTAGTGCACCAATCGATCGACACCCTCTCGAAAGGATACCGCCACCGGACATGTCTTGCGCAGTCACTGCTACACGACCCCGAGGTTCTTGTTCTCGACGAACCGACCGATGGCCTTGATCCAAACCAGAAGCACGAAGTTCGGAAACTGATCCGTGAGCTGGGAAAGAAAAAAACCATAATCTTTTCCACTCACATTCTCGAAGAGGTGGAAGCGTCCTGTAGCCGGGCAATGATCATCGACCAGGGAAGAATCGTTGCAGAAGGGACTCCAGAAAGTCTTCGCAATGAGGGCTCCGGTTCGATCACGGAACTCTTCCGCAAGCTCACTACTTCTGACGTCGCCGCCTGAAGCCAGCCGTAACCATCTTTTTACCATGTCAGTAATCGGTATTTTCGCCATCCTTCTCCTCACCGCCGCTCTGATCGGGGGGCCTCTTCTCATCGCCAATATACGGGCCATTTTCTGTAGGGAGGTGAATTCATTCTTCACGTCGCCCCTCGCCTACGTGCTGATGTTCATCTTCCTCGTAGCGGTTAACGCCCTCACTTTCCTCTGGCCAGGCAGAGAACTCGTTGAGAGCGAGCAGGCGGCTCTGAAAGACTTCTTTTTCTACTATCACCCATGGATTCTCGCCTTTTATGCGCCACTGCTGGCTATGCGCACTCTCGCCGACGAGCACAGGCAGGGCACGATCGAACTGATCTCGACTATGCCGGTCCGAACTATCGAATTGGTATTCGGCAAGTTCCTCGGAAGCTTCATTGTCCTGTTCGCGTCACTCCTCTTCACGGCCTCCGTATGGATCACGGTATCAATTTTGGGAGATCCGGATCACGGACCGATCATCGCAGGGTATCTCGGGAGCCTCTTTGTGGGAGGCGCCTTCATCGCAGTCGCCATTGCTGTTTCAGCAGTGACCCGCAGTCAAGTGATCTGCGTGGCTGTTTCGATCCCTATCTGCCTCCTGCTCTGCATCGTCGGTTTCGATCCCGTCCAAAACTTCTTCGCGGATAGCGGAGTGGGATTTCTCTCTTTTACAGGAGAGCTCCTTGCGTCCATCAGTGTGATGCCCGCTTTCGTGGACTTCTCCAAGGGACTCATAGAAATCCGATACCTGTTCTACTTTGTCAGCGTAATCGCGCTCTGCCTTTTCATCACAAATACGGTACTCCAGAGCAAAAGAAGCTAAAACTCACCTAAGATTCTCTACCTCCCGTAATGAAAGCATTATTCTCGAAGACTCTCGTCGGAGTGGCCCTCCTCTGCATTTTGGTGGCATCCTTGAATGTCATCGTCAAGCGAGTGGCCTCAATCCGATGGGACACTACGCAAGGAAACGTTTATACCCTCACGGAAGGAACTCGTTCCATTATCGAAAAAGCCAAGAACTCTGGTCGCCCTGTGACTATCAGGTTCTACATGAGCAACCCGGAGGACGTCCAACTCCCCAAGGAGTATGTCGATTACTCCAAGAGAGTGAAGGACCTCCTGGAAGAATACAGTAAGGCCTCAGGCGAGGCTATTACGGTCCAGACTTTCACACCGGTTCCGAACTCTGAGGAGCAGGACGCAGCTGACCTTGATGGAGTCCAATTACGGGATCCCCGGATGGATATGCCGCAAAGCTCTAATCTGGACGACTACGATTATAACAATCTCGCCAGCCAACCCTACTACTTCGGCCTGTCGGTGAGCAGCTTGGAGAAGATCGAGACCATTGCCTTCCTCAATCCCGATCTTGAGAGAAAGCTGGAATACCAGCTTTCGAGGTCTATCAGCGCGGTCACGCGGAAGGCCAAACGTAAAATCGGGCTTCTTGAGGGAACCGAGATGTCCCTCGGAGGGTCCCCCGGAGGAATGGGAGGACCGGGACGCCCACCCTCTGTCATCTACCGAAGCCTCGCCCGCGAGTTTGAAATGGTTTCGATTCCTTTCGATGTGGGGCCTATGAAGCCCGGAGATACCGAGCACCCATTCGCAGACCTCGACCTACTTCTAATCGTCCACCCGGTAAAGATCAACAGACCTCAGTCCCCCCAGCCAGGGATGCCCCCAATGGGCAACACGACACTAGAGCTGATCTCCAAGGACACCCAGTATGCCATCGATCAATATCTGGTAAATGGGGGAAAGGCTGTGGCCTTCCTCGACAATCAGCATTTTGTTTCGCGCTTCTTCGATATTTACTCAGCTCAGTTACCGTTCACTCCGCAGGGCCGGCATCCCCAGTGGTATAAGGACCTCTACAACCTGTTTGAAACTAGCGGTTGGGAGCACTACCGCTCCGGATTGGATGACTTGACTACCGCATGGGGCGTTGACTTGGGAGGTTCCGAGAAACCCATGGTCTATGACCCAAAATACACTCGTCCAGTTATGTTCGAGCGCCCTCTCAACCAGATGCTGCAGAGGGAGTTTCGTCTGAATCGACTCCTCGGCCAAATTCCGACCCGACGGGATCAGCAGATGATCACCCAACCTCTTTTCCGTGGCAACGGGTTGATGGCCAAGTTCGAGAACGCATCCCTCACTGGTGATCATCCCGTCACGCGGGACCTATCCTCTATTCAGATGGTGGACCCTTCCCCAATCGTGGGAAAACCGAAAACCGGACTGAAAATGCGCACCCTGATTTCAACCTCTGGCCGCGCGAAGGCAGTCCCCGGAGAAACCGCGCACCTTCTCCTGAGTCAGGCTGACGGGCCAGAGCAGGTTACTTCTAATTTTCAATCGGCGGCAATTAAACAGCAACGCTATCCGGTGGCGGTGATTTTGGGAGGCAAGTTCAAATCCGCCTACACGGAAGACCCTACCAAGCCTGATCCAGCGGCGGATACTCCTCCTTCGCCAATCGCTCCAGCTCCCAGCGCACCTCCGATAGATGCGCCACTTCTTCCCGAGGGAGCCCCTGACTCTATTAACGTCCCCGCCGAAGCACCCGCCAAAGCACCCGCCGAAGCACCCGCCG
>DIHT01000064.1:0-9109 GCA_002420305.1 Akkermansiaceae bacterium UBA5689
GATTTATGGGGAGATTCTCCATCAAGGTATCCCGGCCGCGTTTAATATGATGTCGATTGCCCTCGGGTTCTTTGTCTCAACGTATTACCTGAATAGTTACGGTGAAGTAGCGGTAGCTGCATTCGGGGTTGGCACCCGGATCGAGCAGATGGCTCTCCTCCCCGCACTTGGCCTAAGCTCCGCCATAATTTCGATTGTAGGGCAGAATAACGGAGCGGGCCGCATGGACCGGGTTCACGAGTGTGTCTCCTTGTGTATTAAATACGGCCTTCTTCTTGTGACAGGGGCCTCTTTAATTTTGCTCATTTTTGCGACCCCCCTTGTCCGACTATTCACAAGCGACCCTGCGGTAGTGGATGTCGGCACCAGCTACATCCGAATCATGGCTTTTATTCAGTGGGCATATGTCATGAGTTTTATCCATATCGGCTATCTTCAAGCGGTCAAAAAGCCGATCTACGGCTTTATAGAATCCATCATCCGAAAAATTATTCTTCCTGTAGGGATCTTTCACCTCCTGGTCATAATGGTCGGTATCGCGCTGACAACCTTCTTCCTCGCGATGGTCGCCATCAATATAGCGATGACCGTGGTCACCATTCTTTATGCCCAGTGGGTCCTGAGAAGTAGCATGAAGACGAAAGCCAACTGATCCTTGTTGGATCTCCCTCCGACACCGTAGAAACACCGTCTTTGGAACTAATGGGCTCGTTGGTCAATCTGAATGAGCTTGCCGATGACTTGATCACAGATCGCGTGAGAGCGCTCATTACATGAATTCGTGGCCACCGAAAACGCGCGATCCAGACTTGGAGCCACCCATACGGTGGCATACCACATCGTATTGCTTCCGCTATGAGTGAAGACTGTTCCTTTCGACCACGCTCTCTTACCAATCACCCAGCCACCCGCATATGTCCCTGATGGCGTCACTAGCTTCCGGCGAGCCTCAGCGTTGAGCCTGATATCCGGTCCTTCGGGAAGGTAACATCTGAGAAACTTCGCCCAGTCCGACATGGAACAGTGGGCGCGGCCCGCGGGGCCGAGGGCGGGAGCGTTATCCGATTGGCTCGCTCTCCAATTCTTTCCAGCCCTGACGTGCCCCCAGGGTTGATCGACTTGTCCGATCCTCCCGGGCGCACCAAATCCAGCCGACATCATCCCAAGAGGTGTAAACAAACGATCCTTGATTAGAAATTCCCATGCCTTTCCGGTTGCTCGTTCAGCCATGCAGCCGGCGATCATATAGCCCAGATTCGAATATTTATACTCGCCTCGCTGATGTGGAGCTGGGCGCTTGAGAGCTTTCGTGAGCAGGGCGACTCGTCGCTCTAAAATCGGAAGGTCCCCATAGGACCACCAATCCACGGCGTTAGCCGGCACTCCTGCCCGGTGAGTGAGTAATTCCCATAGGCTAATCCGGTGAAACCCTGGTGCGATTGCACCCTTTGTCTCCGGCAGAGCCTCTATGAGTGTCGTCTCCCAGCGAAGCTCACCTTCCACAACTAGTCTCGCAATTACAGCCGCCGTCATGGCTTTTGTGCAGGAGCCGAGGTGAACTAGGTCTGAGCTCTTCAAGGGAACGTCGGCTCCAAATTTGCGCACTCCTGCCGAACACAGGGCTATAACCCCTTCAGAAGAAGTGATCGCTCCGAATATTCCAGGGATCTCTTCGCGGGCTACTGTGTCCACAAGGACCTTTGCTACCTCAGACGAAATCTGGCCGTCCTCGGGAACATCAGCGCCGGATGAAAAGGCGCTGAAGGAGAAGAAGGCCAGTATTCTCCATCTCATCTGATGACCTTATGATTTGATTGAGGCAGCTGGTCTGCTCTCAGTTGGGACGGATCGCTAATTAAGCGCACGCCCGAAATCACAGCATCTCCCTCTGAGTCGCCCGGACAGGAAATCCGAACGACATAGGAGCCCTTCCGCTCTCTTTTGGAGATCCCAAATTCACTCACAGGAATCGAATCCCACGAGGACGATTGCCGGCCAGGGTCCTGCGACGGGTAAGTTCGGCTGAGTCGTCTTCCATTTACCTCGACGGTTACGGTGCGGTTCACGCCTTCCTGCGTGAACCATTGGAGCGACAGATAATGCCCAGGCTCGGGCTCCACCTTGATCGTGAACTCCAAAGGCTTCGTGCCAGTGATCGAGTAGGCGTAGCGCCCCTTTAAAAGCTGCGTTCCCTTATCATCACGGGAGAACTGGATCCACGAATGGGGATGGGGTGTGCCGTCCCCAAGTCCCAGATCACGGAACACCGAATGCATTGCATTGGACCAGACTGCGTATCCACTGGTATTTGGGTGGACACGGTCGGGTAGAAGCTTGGGAAGGGAGGCGCCATCGCTTCCCGCAAAGAGACGGTAGGTTTTCACCAATGTAACTCGTGCATCATCATCCCAAGTCTCGGCGTAGAGGGCGTTGATTTTCTGAATTTCTGCAACCGGTCGATAGTCGTCCGGTGCGCAAGGGAAGGTCTCACATACGATAATGCGCATGGCATCACTGTGCTTTTTCAGACGATCAACAATAAGTTTCACATTGGTAAATACGGTTTCACCTCGGGCTTTTTCGGCGAGGTCATTAGCGCCAATCATAATGACCACCGCCTTTGGATTGAGGTCCAGCACATCGCCCGGCAATCGCAGGAGGAGGCCGCGGCTGGTGTCGCCACTAATGCCGCGGTTCACAACGTTCAAGTCACCGAAAAAGCCCCGGAAATCATCGCTCCAGCCCTGCGTAATCGAATCTCCAAGAAAAACGATCGAATCTTGATGCTTCTGGGTCTCGTTGAGCCACGAACTGCGTCGCCCTTTCCAAACCCCACGGAACCAATCGGTCCGCCTTAAGGGGCCAGCGCCAGGAACCCCCTCATCGCTATCGGGAATGGCAAGGGGGTCGCTCTCCTGCGCCACGGCCCCCAGCAAAAACATCAGTAAAAACAGAAGGCCTGTCACAACCTTCAAAGACGTCGTCTTCATAGACAGGAATAGTGGTCAATCTGACCATTAACGGTCAATCACTGATAGTCGTGAGGAATAGTCCCTCGTCATAGGTAGCCGTCCATATTGAGGCCGCCCGGCTTGTTGGTGCCGTGTCACCCCACGACGGTCGTCCTTGGGTCACAGGGCCTACCGATCCGGGAATTCCTTCTTATATCGAGCAAGCAAGGAGGGAAAATCATTGGGCACAAGGTAGAATCGGCCCCGAATACGTTTCTCTTCATCTGGGGCAAGCCCGCCGATCCGAAAATCACTGTGAAGACAGCGAATGACACCTTGGAACAGCTCCTGATAGGGTTCCCACGCCATCGCAAGGATCCATTTCTCGTCGCCGCTGACACAACCAATTAGCCCGAACGAGGAGGGCTTTGGGTTAAGGGGGCGGGGGTTGACATCGGTTCTGGGAACATCGGCAGGGCACCAGACCTGCCCGGGAACATAGCGCGCCTCCATTGCCCAGGGGGTGGTTGGCATGAAGTCGGGTTCTTCATCATTATCCTGAAAAATAAAAGAGCGCTTCAGGTAGGCATACTTGTCATTTGTCACAGAGGACCCCATCCCAGTGAAAGTGCCAACCCGTGTGCAGGGTTGAGCCCAATGGACCAACGAGGCAGTGTTACCAAGATTCCGGGCAACAAGATCAAGAGTGACTCCATCGGGAACGGCGCGAATGATATGATCGATTGTTACTCCGTCACTGAGGGTGCAGCGAAGCTTCAGCACAGTCCTTTCCTCATTGATTGAAAGCAGCTCTGTTTCGTGCGAAATCAGACTGTCCTCCCATTTTCTGTCGGTCGAGCCGGCCCGGCAGTAAGCCTCAAGATACCACGTATCGATTTTTCCACCTGGAATACCAGAGTGATGGATGGTTAGGATGTTGTTTTCCCAGGCCAAGGTGATGGGATGGGGACGCCCTTCGGATTGCGTAGGCCCACCAATGGCAGCGAAGATGCAAAAGATCAGCAGAAGGGCGAGGGCCGTGTGGGGCCCGAACCTCAAGACTCTGGAATACTTGGTCATGAACAGCCTCTGCGCCAGAGGGTAGCGACAGCACTCTGAAGCCAGAACTCAACCTCGCAATCCGCAGGAAAGCCTGTAGATAGGAGGGGCACTGGATTAAGGAGAAAGCGTGAATTGGCTCCTTACATAGAGAGTTCGGTTCTCAGAAACCGGCGACACCCCCCGGAACACTAAGGTCTCGCTGCCGTCTCCGTTGTTCGACACGCTAATGAGGGTAAAATTTTCCCCGCCACCCGACCACGTGAGCAAATCTTCGCTGTATTGAGGTTCAATCAGGACATCTTCCGCGCCAATCCGGCGTCGCACTTCCATGGTAAGGTAGGACTCTGTCACGCCGTCAATTTCCAGTTCCCGGACAGCTGATTGAGGGGCCGCATGGTCCGAATGGGTCGATGGGCTACTCCCGAGGGCATATTCCATCAGATTGGTAAGACCATCACCGTCGGGATCTGCTGAATCATCAGCGATTCCTTCGGCAGTTCTCCACTGACTGTAACTAGTAGCGTCGCTCCCACCCGGATTCCCATCTGTTTCTGCGCTTGTTCGCCACGCGACAGGGGAATTGACGTTTGGCACCAGCCCGGGGGCTATGAGAACGAGGGAATACCCTTCGCCATCAGCACTCGCTGGCCACGGATCCGCATCATTGTATGTTACGTTCAGCACGATTTCACCGGCCGAGTCGGAAACAACAAGCTGCTCTCCATCGTTGTCAAGGTCCCCGGAGTATTCTCCCGCTACCTGTAGTGTATTTCCATAGCGGAACTGGAAGGCGGCGAGATTGTTGACCAACACCATTCGTTCACCCGCAAGGAGACTTGTGCCTGTGGCAGCAGCATCGAAGTCAAAACCGATTCCAGCAGTAAAGGCCAGTCCACCTAGGTCGATTGGACGGGACCCCTTATTAAGGAGCTCGATGAACTCAAAGTCACTACTTTCGTCGAAGCCTGCATTCAGCTCCACGTCTCTGGGGGAAGAGGGGCGATAGTGAATTTCGGAAATCGCCAAACTCGTCCCATCAGCAAGGTCTGTATCCACCAGGAACGTCGCTGCCGTGAGAGGACTCCATTCGTTTCCATTGCGAACCCGGGCGCGCACGACAGACGTACCAGCAGTGGAGAGAAAAAGAGGGTTCTCGGTAGAGCTCTTTGTGCCATCCAAGCGCAGATCAAAGCTGATGTCGCTCGACGAACCACTGACTTGGTGGATCTCTACGGCCAGAGTGTTCTCCCCCTCAAAGAGAGCGTCAGCCGAAACTTCAAAGTTAAAAAAGGTGGTTTCGTCTGCGCCGCCAGCAACGGAATTGGCGTTAGTGAGATAGCTGATAACGCCTGCAGGCATGCCTGAGCGTGCCACCTCGATACCATTAAGATAAATCACCGCGCCATCATCTCGGCGGAGACCAATATTCAACCGCGAGAAGTCAGACGCTTCCGTAGCGTTAAAGGACCGTCGAAAATAGGTCGTAGGATATTTCGCATTCGAATTTGGTCCGAACGAGAGCGTTGTGACCTCATTGCCGTCACCGTATCCAAGCTCTGCGGGGCCGGAGTCCCAGGCCCCGTCATCAAAATCAGGCT
Source organism: Akkermansiaceae bacterium UBA5689 (assembly GCA_002420305.1). Classification (GTDB taxonomy): domain Bacteria; phylum Verrucomicrobiota; class Verrucomicrobiia; order Verrucomicrobiales; family Akkermansiaceae; genus Roseibacillus_B. Next base: position 5,612 of record DIHT01000064.1, read on the forward strand.
GCCGCCATGCCGTTCCCTGGTTGCTCCCGTCGTCCAGATACTTCCAAACCGATCCGGCACTCACAAGGTTCTCCGTGGTAGTGCTACCCTCGTAGACTCTTGCTCCCGGGCTCAGCGCGCCACCAGGTCGCCTTGGATCCTCTCCATTGACGGTATAATAAATAGTTCCCGGACCACCTTCAATCAACAGTGGGCGACCACCGGTTATGGTTCCACCATGCTGCCCCAGAATCGGAGGATTCACATCTGGATACCAGTCCACTGAGCGGAGCTGGCTGATAAGAGTCGGCACTCGCCCCGTGATAAAATTTCGGACACCTTGGACCGCTCCGAGCCACGCGGCATGGCTCCGGTTGGTATCCCCCCAGCGAGCGGAATGAGCATAGATGGCTGGGCTGATATAATCCGCTCTTCGATTTACTCTCTCAATCCCAGCCGCATCGGTCAGGAGTCCATCGTTGTAGCAATACATCGCCACTCGATCGGCAAATTTGGTGCGATACTCCACATTTTGAGTCGCGAGGCGCTCGTGGAGAGTGTGGGGGTTAAACTGATTCAGCGAGGTGCTCCTCGTGAACGGCGTCACCATGTTATTTTCGCCGGTGCCGAGCGAGTGCTCACTGTCATGTTCGAAGAACTTGTAACCGTCTGGTGACACCCGGTTGTAGACCCCAAAGTAGTTGTTAGGATTGGGCTGAGTGTAACGCGATCCCGGACCATCCCGATCACCCGTGTAGTAGGTGATGATCATGTAATCGATTAAGTTATCAATATCGACCAGCTTCTCGATGCTGGGATTGGGGCTGCCGTCAGCATTTCTGCCTTGAATATTGTAATATGCTGAATTGCTTGAGAAACCGCTCTGCCATTTCTGCCAAAGGCGCTCATAGGAGGACCTATTGCCGTCGGTGACGCTCCCGAACGACTTGACCACATCGTAGTCGTCCTCGCTTCCTCCAAAATAGATTTCTCCATAGTTGGCCTCCGCTCGCTCGTCGGTTTCACACATCCCCCAGTAAATCCCGTTTAAGTACAGGTGATACCAGCGACTCTTTTTATAGGGATGGCCCATTTCACCCTGCAGATCACGGGACCAAGTATCCCGAATAAAGCTATTCTGATTCGTTCCTCCCATTGCCCAGGAATAGTTCTGAGGTCCCCGAAGGTCGATCTTGTCGAACTCCTCCGCGCCCTCATCTCCAAACAGTTTATAGTTCAGGCGCCCTGCACCGTATTCGCCTCGGAAAAAGAGTCTGAAGGAGTGCTTGGGATTCTGAGTGCGGCGGGAGAAGCCACCCCGGATGCGAAGCCCGCACCCAGTTTGAAACCCTGTTTCATTGCCATCCGGATCCACCCATCCGGGAGGGTGAATGAGCTCCAGAGACGCCTCTCGCTCCCAAGCATACCCGCTGCTTCCTGGGTTTGAGTAAATCCCGGTCCCTGAGCTGGTCAGGCCTGCCTGATCCAGAACAATCGATAGAGTTGGGATCGAGACCAAAGCTTCCTTCACCTGGTTCACCCCGCCAATGGCAGGGTTTCCGCTATTTACGACACCGGTATTCATTCCATAGCGATAGACCTGCCCATTGACCGAGCCCCCCGGCCAACCCGATGGGGTGGACGCGCTTTGTCGGACAATATCGTCCGTGAAAAGATAGGTCTGAGTATCCACATTGGTCGGATCCAGCCCAAGTTTGAAAGCCGCAGCCCGAAGAGTAGTGGTCCTGCTGATTCGGATCGGGCCCGAATAGACGGTGCCTGAAGTCGCGGTCGGTGTCGCCCCATTGGTCGTGTAACGAATGGTCGCCCCCGGCGTCTCGGTCGTAATTGCCACGGAAATAGGAGCATCATGAAACCCCCGGTCCGGGTTAAACTTTGTATCCGCGACCTTACCCTGACTTGTCGGTGTCGCGTTGATTGCGCCCGGTGTCGGATCATCAAAATAGAACGGATCACCCTGACCGAGACCACCCCCAGCGAGCGTCGGGAGAATCAAAAATGAATCATCAGAGATACTGTTGTTCAAGCCGTGGATCGCCAGCACATTGGATCCTCCCTCGTTGAGCACTCCGACACTTTCCGAGATGTTAAACACCTCCGGCTCGAACGCGTCCTGATCAGATCGTGTGGATAGGGAACCCGCATTCCACGCTGGTGTCCCAGCTCTGACATTCGAGCTCGCCACCCGTTCTCCGTTGATATACGCGACAAATCCGTCGTTGTATCGCATCGATAGAGAAAGGGCCTCCAGATCCTCCGCATTTTCTACAGTGAATGGGATCCGAGCATACACACTTCGATTCACCCCAACCATCCTCGCCGAAATATCGCTAGCAATCAAACCTCCACCACTTGAGCCATCCGGGGTGGTAAAGATAGGTAGCCCGCCGTTTTCCGTATCTCCAACCAGCCGAAAGTTACTGTTGAAAGAGGTAAACGATCCCCGGGCCGCAAACAACTCCATCGCAGATCCTCCACTTCTCTCCCAGAACATGGCCTCGATGGTGTGAGGCCCTGCACTCAGGTTGATTGAGCCAAAATTATTGGTCACACCATGGAACGTGGGATCAACCATGACGTCGCTACCATTGACGCGGATCCGCCCCCCGTCATCCGAATTGAGGCCGAAAGTCCAAGTGCCCGCAGTTGGCACGATAATAGTGCCCGTCACCTCGACAACGTAATCATCTCCACCTCCACCGGGAAACGGCTGGTTATTGCCAAAATTACCATCGCCCCCGGTATCAAGAAAGTTGCAGACCGGAGCCACCACGACAGTCTCACTAGCGACATTACTCCCATTGAGTGCCGCATCGGCAAGCTCGAGGCTCCAGAGCTGAACGGTCGAATGGACATCCCGCACCGTAAGCCCGGGAATCTGCAACCCATAACCTATCCCTGTTTCGGCACTCGACCAGCCAAAGAACCCGCCGAATTCTGCCTCCGTCCAACTTAACCCAAGGCCGTTATTGCGCGGGACATAGATCAAGGCATCGGCACCTTCTTCCACGAGGGGAGCACCTACGAATGGTAACCCATAGGTCCGATCCTCGTCCTGCTCGGGATACTCGGGCCCAAATTCGTTAGCCACCGTCACTCCGTCGGGCTGAAGAAGTGCAAGATATTCACCCCCTGCGTTGAGCTGGAAATTGGTATGGAGCTCAGAGGCTGGATTCCTGCGATCTTTACCCGACGCAAAAACGACGAGAAATCCTCCGGCTTCAAGGGTCACCGAGGGCAAAGCCCATTTCGAAAGCTCCGCCTCATTATCGGTGAGAAACCAGCCGGTCAAGTTCACCGAGGAATCCTCGGGGTTGTGAATTTCAATCCAGTCCGAGAAGTCGCCATCCTCATCCGCAAGACTGGAATCATTATCCGCCATAAACTCGGTAATCAGCGGGCCTCCGTGCAGGACAGGTAAAAGGCCGAGCAACAGGACGAGCAGTCCAAATCGAAGAGTGGGTTTCATTGGGTGTTGGGGGTGGGGGTGGGGGTGGG